>JBOGJX010000191.1:0-5202 GCA_050745285.1 Terriglobia bacterium | reverse complement strand
GTTACAGGCGCCTCCCGAGACTTCTTTCCTTTCGTACCGTGAGCGGCTTGTTTCAACAAGCCGCTCGCGGTACGAAAGGGGGAACCGAAGGAACCGCCGTTTTCGGCGGGGTTAAAACCCCGCCCTTCCGCGAATGCCAATCGTTTCATGAATAATCCGGGCTAGAGACCTCACAGCTTGCCAATGTTATACTGAGAAATGACAAGGTGTTAAGGAGCCACGACTTTATGACGAAGACCGGACGCGCGATCTGTTGGGCAGCGCCGTTGGTTTTATTTTGCGCGCTTTCTGGATTTCCGGCGCAGCGCGTTACCGCCCCCAAGCCTTCGAGCCAGGGTACCGCTGTGCCCGCCAGCCTGAAGGAATTCAGCGATGTTTTCGGCTTGGTGGTGCAGAATTATGCGGATCCGGTGGACCCCGACCTCACCATTTACGGGCCTTCGGGCAGCAACGCCTTGGGCGCGATCCCCGCCATGCTGCGCACGCTCGATCCGCACTCGAATTTTTTCGATCCGAAGAGCTTTGCGCAAATGCAGGAGGAGATGCGCGGCAACTATTATGGCGTGGGCATGGTGATTGCCCCGCGGCCGGGCAAGAAAGGTAAGATGGTGACGGTTGTGGAACAGCCGTTGCCCGATTCGCCCGCTTTCAAGGCCGGCCTGCGTCCGGGGGACGTGATCACTGAGGTTGCCAGCAAGTCCACGGCCGATTTAACCACCACACAGGTGATGGACCTGCTGCGCGGCCCTGGCCATACCTCCGTGAGACTTTCCGTGACGCGCGAAGGGGTGGCCCACCCTCTCCAATTCACCCTGGAACGCCAGAAGATCACCCAGCCCAGTGTTGATACGGCTTTCATGATTCGTCCGGGGATTGCCTATATCCACATCAATACCTTCAACGAGACCACGAACCCCGAGCTCACACAGGACCTCAATGACCTTGGGCAGCAGAGCTTCAAGGGCTTGATCCTCGACCTGCGCTCCAACCGGGGCGGGCTGCTACAACAAGCAGTGGGCGTGGCCAGCCATTTCCTGCGCAAGAATCAACTGATTGTTTACCACAATGGCCGCAGCTCCCCCGAGCAGCGCTACTACGCCGTGACGGGCGAAGTGGGGCCGGAGTATCCCATCGTCGTTTTGATTAACAATAACACGGCGAGCGCGGCGGAAATTGTCACCGGCGCATTGCAGGACCATGATCGTGCCTTGGTGATGGGCGAGCGAAGCTTTGGCAAAGGGTTGGTGCAGACGGAGTTCCCTTTGAGTAACGACACGATGCTTCTTCTGACCACGGCGCACTATTACACTCCCAGCGGCCGGCTGATCCAGCGCGAATACTCCAATATTTCCCTTTACGATTATTACAACCACTACGACCCCACGCCGCTGCCGCACACCCAAGCGCGCTTAACCGACGGAGGCCGGGCGGTGTACGGCGGCGGCGGCATCACCCCGGACGTTCCCGTGCCGTCGCGCAAACTGAACCCCACGGAGCAGAAACTGATGGCGGCGGGCGCGTTCTTTGATTTTGGCCGTAGTTACCTTGCGACGCATAAGACGATCCCGCCGGATTTCAAGACCTCTAACAAAGTGCTCGATGAGTTTAGGAAGTTCCTGGTTTCAGATGATATCACCGTGTCAGACCAGGACTTTGTGAGCAGCGAGGATTTTATCCGCGAGCAAATCCAGGTGCAGTTGGTGGGATCGATTTTCGGAACAACTGCGGCGGACAAAATTACGAAGGATGATGATCCGCTGGTGGCGAAGGCAATCGATAGCCTCACCCAGGCCAAGGAACTTCTGGTTCAGGCGCAGCGCTACATGGCCAGCCGGGGGACGGAGCAATAGGCGAGCCGTCAGCGATCAGCCGTCAGCCATCAGTGGCTGCGTTCCGCGATGGCAGTTCGACATTCCAACTGCGGCTGTCGGCCTTAAGGCTCGCGGCTTCCAAGCGTCTTTCTGTCACTTGTCTCTCGTCACTCGCCACTGCTTTTCGGAATTGAGGTTAAGAATATGCAGACGCGACGCCTGCTCTGGTTTGGGGTTTCCATTATTATTCTCTGTGCGCTCCTCGGCGGCCTCTACGGAAGCCGCGTTGAAGCGACAGATTCTGATCCTGCTGATTCCGGCATTCAGGCCAGTCTGAAGCGGTTTACCCGTGTATATTCCGTGGTGCAGGCGAATTACGCCGATCGTGTCAAGCCGGATGAATCCATATTCGGACCCGCCAGCAGCATGACCGTGGGTGCGATTCCCGGTATGTTGCGCACGCTCGATCCTCACTCCAATTTTTTCAGCCCGAAGGCCTTTCAGGCTCTGCGCGAAGACCAGGAAGGGCGGTACGCCGGCGTGGGCATGGAGATTTCCCAGCGCCTGAACCAACTCAATAAATTGGTCCCGGTGGTGGTCTATCCGTTTCACGGCTCGCCGGCCATGCGCGCTGGGGTGCGCGCCGGAGACGTCATTGTGAAAATCAATGGGAAATCCACCGAGGGTCTCACCACTGACAAGGTGGCGAGCCTGCTGAAAGGGCCCAAGGGAACAAAGGTCAGCATCTCGGTAAGCCGCCTGGGTGTTCCCAAGGAATTGGATTTCACCATCACGCGCGCCGAGATTTCGCGGCATAGCGTGGACACGGCCTTCATGGTGCGGCCCGGTGTGGCGTATATCCGGCTCATCAAGTTCGACGAGACCACGGATGACGAGCTCACCGCGGCGCTCAACCGGATGGGCGCGGACCACCTCCGCGGCCTGATCCTTGACCTGCGCGGCAACCCCGGCGGGCTGCTGCAAGAGGCCGTGGAAGTGGCGGACCATTTCCTCGAAAAGAACCAGCTTATTGTCTATCACTACGGCCGCAACTCGCGCGAGCATCGCTACTACGCGGTGAACGGGAATCAAGGCCATGAATATCCTATGGTGGTGTTGGTCGGCCCCAACACGGCCAGCGCAGCGGAGATTGTGACGGGGGCCTTGCAGGATCACGACCGCGCGCTCGTGATCGGCCAGCCGAGTTTTGGTAAAGGGCTGGTGCAAACCGTCTACCCGCTAAGCGATCACGCCGGTCTGGCGCTCACCACGGCGCATTACTATACGCCGAGCGGACGGCTCATCCAGCGGGATTATTCCAATCTGTCACTCTACGACTACTTTAATCACGAAGGCGAACCGGCGGCGTCGCGCGATCAGGTCTACTACACCGACGGTGGCCGCAAGGTTTATGGCGGAGGCGGCATCACGCCGGACGTGCTGGTGAAGCCCGCAAAACTGAATGCGGTTCAACAGAAGCTTCTGGTCCGTAGCGTGTTTTTCAATTTTGGCAAAGAATATCTGGCGGCGCATCCGGAAGTTCAGAAGAGTTTTGTGGCCGATGGCGCGGTGATCGGAGAATTCAAGAGTTTTCTGCAAAAGGGAAAAATTGATCTCTCCGCCAAAGATTTTTCGGATAACCTGGAGTATATCAAGCAGCAAATCCGCGAGGATATTTTAGGCGCGGCATACGGCGAGCCGATAGCCGACCGGATTGCCGTGGAAGACAGCCCGCTCGTGCAAAAGGCCGTCGCAGAACTGCCGGAAGCGGCTGAGCTGGTGACCAACGCCAAACGTTATATGGCGAGCCGCCAGCATGTGAATTGATGCCTCAGTAACCTCCACTTAACATTGTCCGTAATTCTAGCCAAAGATATTTGAAATTTGCCTATAGGGATTCCACCTCAGGCCAGCCTTTCGTTGTCACCCGCGCGAAAGCGGGGGTCCATGTCAACCCGCGCAAGGCATTGGATTCCCGCTTTCGCGGGAATGACGACGATACCGGGTTCGATGTGACGTCATGTAACGTACGCCCAGAATTGTTGAACTGCTTTAGTCAAACACTGAGCGGGTAAGGAACTATCCCTGGGTGGCGCGCACATCGCCGTTTTTTGTGATGTGTGTGATCACGATGAGCATGCACCTTACTGGTATTACAAGTTCTCTTCAGATCTGTCAGGGCGTGGCTTTAGCCATGCCGTAAGCGTGCCCTCCCTCACCCCCATCCCCTCTCCCTTAGGGAGAGGGGGAACCACGAAGTGGTGGGTGAGGGCGTTTCCGGCACGGCCGTTTTTCTTGGAAACGCTGGCCGTGCCCTTCCGCTTGCCTTTTTGTATGGGATTAAAACCCGCACTCCCAAGGACGGCGCGGTTTATCTGCGAAGGACCGCGACGCCCGGCTTACTCCCCGCGCAGAGTCGTCCGCATGTATTTCAATAGGGACCATCCGCCGGTTACGGGCAGCAGGAGCGCCTGCTTCACGAGGGCATTGCGTGACTCTGCTTGCTCGCGCTGTTGCTTTTCCTGGCTTTCCATCTGAAGCTCCATCATCATCGCGTACTTCGCAAAATCCACCCCACACTGGTCGCATTTCCCGCCGTGGTCCTGCGTATGTTTGCAGGCAGGACAGGTGAAATGCAGCGTCATATGGCAGCGTACGCAGAAGCGGGCTGCCTCGGGATTTTCACAATGGCATTTCGGGCAAATCATGGCCACCTCCATCGTTTGAGGGCAATCGTGGTATTTTAGCGTCGTTCTAATTTGCGGGAAGGTAGTCAATCTCCTGCCTCCCGTTTATGCGAAAGTGGCAGGCACAATTGTCATAGCCGCAAATCACCGTCTCGGTTCCGGAGTATTGCGATTGAGTGACAAGGTCCAACTTCCCGCAGAACGGGCAGGCGAGAATGGCGAAGAATGCCGTATCGACAAGCTCCCGCAGCGATTCAGTCCCATCCAACAGAATGATGTCTCCCCGAGCCATCATTTCCATCGATTCTTCGAAGACGTAATGCAGCATTGCGGCGGGCGTTGACATTCCACCTACCCGTGATGTGAAGGGCATCGCCTGTAGTTGTCCCTCCAATTGTATGCTAGCGGGTGACGTGATCCGCTTGATCTTTTTGCCGCTATTATGGCTATTTCTTCGTGCCGTCTGAAAGGTCTTGGTATCCATTCTGAAAAGTATATCGACGCTTCGGCAGCGCCACTTGAATTGTGCTGAGGTGCGCCCTGACGGTCAACGGCCCGCCATGACACAGCAAAATTGATGAACCATTGAGTGATCATGGCGCTTGCGACGCCCGCAAAGCCATGAAAAGGCCCTCACCCACCGCGACGGGAAGCAGTGCTTCCCGTCGCGGTGGGTGAGGGCCTTTTCATAACTTTGCGGGTGT
>JBOGJX010000190.1:0-17272 GCA_050745285.1 Terriglobia bacterium | reverse complement strand
AACCGCCCGTCGCCGCAGCGGAAGATAACGAAAATGGGAAGCGCCTTACGGCACGGTTAAAACCGTGCCCTTCCATCCCGCCAACCCCAGCATCAATTGGAAAGGGTCCATGTTTGAAGTCTCCGTTGAGTATTCTTTTTCCGCCGGGCACGCCTTGCGGAATTATAAGGGAAAGTGTGAGAACGTCCACGGCCATAATTACCGCGTCCGCGTCACCGTTGAGGGCGCGGGCCTGAATGCCGCCGGTCTCCTGGTAGATTTTGCCGACGTGAAGGCCGGGATCCGGTCTCTGGCAGGCCGCCTGGATCATCAGTTCCTCAATGACATTGAGCCGTTCGATAAGCTGAACCCCTCCGCCGAAAACCTGGCCAAGTATTTGAGCGATGGCCTCGGCGCGCAGCTTGAAGGGCAGGGCGTCCGCCTGCAGTCCGTCACGGTCTGGGAAACGGATACGTCCTCCGCCACGTACCGGGCATGAAGCCGTCGCCGGAGGGGTTTCTCTTGACGTCGTTAACAACTTGGTTAACAATGGTTTGACGATAGTCGCACGGCTGCTCCGGGTCCCCCGGCTCTTTTTCGGTTTGCCGGGCGCTGCGTAGATTAAGCCTCGCTCGCTTTACGCCCGCCAAGAGGCGGAGGCAATCCCCGCAAGACGCAGGGAAAGCAGCGATTCACGTCATCCGCATACGCACAAAGACGGCCGCAATCTGGAGAAGCGGCTTCTCGAAGAGGAGTTTCCCATTGGGAATGAATTTTCGTTCATTATTCAGCATGTTCTCATCGGATCTGGCGATTGACTTGGGAACCGCCAATTCCCTTGTCTATGCCAAGGGCAAAGGGATAGTGGTCAACGAACCGTCGATTGTGGCCATCAACAAGGTGACCGGCGAGGTTGAGGCGGTGGGCCGCGAAGCCAAGGAGATGCTCGGGCGCACGCCGGGCAACATCGTCGCCATCCGCCCCCTGAAGGACGGAGTTATCGCCGACTTCAAAGTCACGGAAAAGATGCTCAACTACTTCATCCAGAAGGCTCACAACCGCAAAATGTTCGTCCATCCGCGGATCGTGATCGGAGTTCCTTCGGAGATCACACAGGTGGAAAAGCGCGCCGTGCAGGATTCGGCCATGCGGGCCAAAGCCAGCGAGGTGTTCCTGGTGGAGCAGGCCATGATGGCGGCCATCGGCGCGGGGCTGCCCATCACCGAGCCATCTGGCAGCATGATTGTGGATATCGGCGGTGGAACCACGGATATCGCCGTGATCTCACTCTCCGGCATTGTTTACAGCCGGTCCGTGCGCGTAGCCGGAAACGAGATGGACGAGGCCATCACGGCCTATCTGAAGCGCAAGTACAACCTCTTGATCGGCGAGCGCACGGCAGAGCAGATCAAGATGGAATTGGGCTCGGCCTACCCTCTGGAAAAGCCCTTGACCATGGAAATTAAGGGGCGGCATCTGCTCGAAGGCATCCCAAAGACCGTGACCATTGATGACACGGAGATCCGCGACGCGCTCTCCGAGTGCATCGCCACCATCCTCAACGCCATCCGCGTGGCGCTCGAACGCACCCCCCCCGAGCTCTCGGCGGATATCTCCGACCGCGGGATTGTGCTGACGGGCGGCGGCGCCATGATCAAGAATCTAGATAAACGCATTCGGGAAGAAACCGGACTGCCGGTCTCGATTGCCGAGGATCCGCTGGCTTCGGTCGTGCTCGGAACCGGCAGAATGCTCACGGATTTCAGCCTGCTGCGGCGGGTGGCGATCGAGTAGGGTAGCCACGGCACGGTTGTTGTGCCGTAGGCTTTTCGATTTTGAATTTGCAATTTTGGGCTATCGGTGATTTTCCCAAAATCTAAAATCCGCAATGGTCAGGGCTTGGGAGGCGTAAACACCCACGGCACACAAACCGTGCCGTGGCTACCTCTCTCAGAAAGATTTGCTCCACACCGCACGAGTCCTGGAGGGGGGCTCTGGCGCAACCATGATGCTTGAAGTCAATTCGTCGCTCAACCCACGGCCTGTCCCTCCCCACGCTCCGCAAGCCCCGGAGGTGATGCAGGCCTTTGTGGGGCGGCACATTCCCATATTCATCCTCATTGCGGTACTGCTGATGCAGTTCTTCTTTCTGGCCTATCAGGTGACGCGCAAGCACAACGTGCGTTTGATCAAGGTATGGGCGGTTGGAGCTTTCGATCCATTCGAGCGATCCGTGCGCGGCCTGGCAGACGCCACCTCGGGTGCCTTCCAATCTGTCGGCGGCGTTTCGAGGGTGAGCCGGGAAAACAAGCAGCTACGCCAACAACTCGCCGAGGCGCGCGCCGAGTCCCTGCAGCTCTCCGAAGAGGGCGCGGAAAATGAGCAGTTGCTCGCCCTCTTGGATCTTCAACGGCGCCTTCCATTGCGCACAATTGGGGCCGCAGTGATCGCCGCAAGCCCAGGCACGGGATCTGCCATTTATATCGACCGGGGCACGGCGGACGGCGTTGCCCCCGATCAGCCAGTCATCACGCCCGATGGCGTGGTAGGGAAGACCGTCGCCGTTTTTCGCCAGACCGCTCAGGTGCTCCTGCTCACGGACGGGGCGAGCGGCGCGGGCGCCATGCTGGAAAAATCCCGTGATGAAGGCGTTCTCAAGGGTAATGGTGACGGCCGCTGCGTTCTCAGTTATATCACGAACGGCGCCGCTGTCGCGCCCGGAGACCGCGTGGTAACTTCCGGCCTCGATCAGATTTATCCAAAGGGTCTGCTGCTGGGCACGGTCACGAGCGCCAGTGAGGGCAATATCTATAGGATAATCGCGGTAAAGCCCGCCGCGAACATGGACCGGCTGGAAGACGTTCTGGTCGTGTTGGGCCAGCGGCGCGGCACGAAGGAAACGGGAAAGGCGCGACCGCGTCCATGAGTGCGCTAGCATAGGCTAGGAAAGTAGCCTGGAGTATTACGCAAAGTCCCTGGGTCTTTTAGCCCTAGCCCTATGGGGGGAAGGCCAAAGGCTGTGTGAGGACTCTGAATGGATAAAATGCATAAATCACAGATCGCGCCCGCATTCGAGCGGCTCCAGAATCCGCGCTGACTGGCATAACCTCCAACCCCTATGGCCAAAACCGCGGACCGCCCCGTTGCCGTCTATCGCATCAACCTCGCGGCGTTTTGGATCAGCCTCTTCGTCGGCCTGCTGCTGCAAATCTCGCTCCCCATCCGGCTCCCACTGGCCCGCCTCTTTGACTTTCCGCTTATCTTGACCATCTACTACGCCTCGACCCGGCGAAGCAGAATCTATGGCACCTTTCTCGGGACGGGCCTCGGCCTCGTCCAGGACGCGCTTTCTCATGGCCTGATCGGTATGTTTGGCATCAGTAAGTGCCTTGTGGGGTATTTGGCGGCTTCGATCAGCGTAAAATTTGACCTGGAACAGCTCGGGGCGCGCTACTTCCTGACGGCGCTTCTGGTATGTATCCATAGCCTCGTGCTAGTGGCATTGCGGCACGTGCTCCTGGAATCTCCCGCGCCTTTTGTCCCGCTCGATCTCGCGAGCACGATTGTGGTGAACGTAGCCCTTGCCCTGATCTGCTTTCCCATCCTCGACCGGTTCAAGCACCCCGTATGAAAAGCAGTGACAAGTGACGAGTGACAAGTGACGAGTGACAAGAAAAATAAGCGGTCAGCCATCACAAGAGCACCCTCGACCCGTAAGCCCTCTTTAAACTCTGCGCGCTGACATCTACTGCGCAATGTTGGTGACGGACGGCTGATGCTTCGGCTCGTCACTCGTCACTCGTCACTCGTCACTGCTGTTAAGCTATTTTTTCTTTTCCGCCGCCCAAAGCGCCGTCGAAAGTGCGCGCCCGCAGAAGGGGCAATAGTTGATCCCGATATATGAATATCCGCGGCTTGAGGCCAGGCGGATGAAGTACTCCGTGTCGATGTCGTTCACGATTCTCCCGTCATCGATCCGGTGCTTAGCGCCATAGAACATCGCCCCTTCCCCCACCCAGTCCCGCAATTCATCGCAGCAAAACATTCAAGAGCCTCCTCTTTCCATCTTAACAGCGGTTATATCACGAATCGCCAACTCGTGGCGCCCCACCTCCTCCCCAGCCATCGCAATCCGGAGGGGGGGCTTGAGTTTTGGCGCAATTTCTGCGACCTTACCGAAGGGGATCAGCACCCCCCGCGGGGCATGGGTTCCGTTGACTTGGCTTCCGGCCGGACTATAGAATACTATTTCCTCAAGTACGTTGACCCGGGAGGAACGGGAAAGGAGAATACGGGATGTCCGCTGAGGAGAATCCTTCGATCGCCAGTGAGGGTTTGCCGCAGGCCCAACCGGATGCCGGGAACGACTCTACCGAAGCGGCGGAGGCTGGGGACATGTTTGCCGGCATGCAGGAAATGTCCGAGGTTACGGAAGGCAAGATCGTCCGGGGCCGGGTGCTCAATATTACGGATACTGAAGTCCTCATCGATATTGGACAGAAGAGCGAAGGCGCGATTCCGCGCGCCGAGTTTTTGGCCGCCGACGGCTCTTTGACTATCCATCCCGGCGACTTGGTGGATGTTGAAATTGAGAGCTACGACGAAAACGAAGGCACCTTTACCGTCTCCCATAAGAAGGCAGCCAGGCTGAAGACGTGGGACAATATTGAGGCGGCCTTCAACAATCAGACAATCGTGCGCGGACGTGTTGTCGAGCGCACCAAAGGCGGCTTGATTGTGGATATGGGCGCACGAGCCTTCCTTCCCGGCTCGCAGGCGGATATTCGCCCGTTGCGCAATCTCGACTCGCTCATCGGCCAGGAAGTCTGCTGCAAGGTCATCAAACTCAACAAAGCCCGCAATAATCTGGTGGTCAGCCGCAAGGCCGTGCTGGAAGATGAGTTGAACCAGAAAAAGTCGCAGCTTCTCCACACGTTGGCGGAGGGCGCAGAGGTCACGGGGCACGTGAAAAACGTCACAGACTATGGCGCTTTCATTGACCTGGGTGGGTTGGATGGCCTGCTTCACATCACCGATATTGCGTGGGGCCGCGTCACCCACGCCTCCGAAGTGATCCAGGTCGGGCAGGAAATCCGGGTAAAGGTTTTGAAATATGATCCGGAAAAGGGACGGGTCTCCCTGGGCTTGAAGCAGCTCGCCCCCGATCCGTGGGATGGGGTGGCAGGCAAATACGAAATTGGCCAGAGTCTCACGGGGCGCGTGGTGAGCGTCACCGACTATGGCGCCTTTGTTGAGATTGAGCCTGGCGTCGAGGGTTTGGTCCACGTCTCCGAGATGGCCTGGAGCCGCCGCATGAAACATCCATCGAAGATCGTCAGCGTGGGTGACACCGTGGAAGTGAGGATCATCGAGGTGCATGGCGGCAAGCGCCGGATTTCCCTCAGCCTCAAGCAGGCGTTGCCGGATCCGTGGACTACCATCGATCAACATTATCAGCCAGGCCAGATGGTGGAAGGGCGGGTGAGAAATCTTACCGATTTCGGCGCCTTCGTCGAGCTCGAAGACGGCGTGGACGCTCTGATCCACGTCTCCGACCTTTCCTGGAGCAAAAGCGTCAAGCACCCCTCGGAGGTCCTCAAGAAGGGCCAGAAGGTGCAGGGCCAGATACTCAGTCTCGACCCCGCAAAGCGGCGCATCTCCCTGGGCCTGAAACAACTCAAGCCAGACGTCTGGGATGGTTTCTTCTCCAAAGCTCAGATCGGAATGCCGGTGCAGGGGAAGGTTGTGCGCATCGCGCAGTTCGGCGCTTTCGTCGAGGTGGAGGAAGGTATTGAAGCTTTGTGCCACAATTCGGAGCTTGACTCCGAGCACGCGGCGGCTGGCTCGGCTCCGCTCGAAATGGGGCGCGAATACGAGTTCTGGGTGGTGCGGCTTGATCCTGAAGAAAAGCGGATCGGCTTGAGCATGAAGACCGGCGCCAAGCCATCTAGCGGCCACGCGGGAAGCGCCGCCATGCCTGAGAAACCTGGCGCGCCCCCGGACAGGACGGCCACAACGACGGCAAACGCGCCCGAGCCCCCTGTAACCCAACGCGTCGCTGGGGCGGAACAATAGCGCGTTGCTCAAAACAACGCCAGGCCGTGGCTGCCACGCTTCCCATAGTCTCTGGCCTGTGGTTTCTATTACGCCGTGAGGAGCAAAATATGACAAAAGCTGACTTGATCGAAGAAATCTCGCGGGCCGCGGAGATGAGCCGCAAGGACTCGGAGTTGATCGTGGAGACCGTGTTTGAAAGCATCGTCCGTTCGTTGCGCTCCGGCGAAAAGATCGAGATTCGCGGGTTCGGCAGCTTCCGCACGCGCGACCGCAAAGCGCGCACCGGGCGCAATCCCAAAACGGGCGCCCGCGTCGACGTCCCCGCCAAAAGAATTCCCTACTTCAAGCCCAGCAAAGAGTTGAAGGACGTCGTGAACAGCGAGACCGCCGCGGCGTCTTCCTCACCCTCCACGGCAGGCGGGCCGGAAACTCCTGGCGCGGGTCCGCAGTAGCCTCTCGCTTCCCGCGCCGCAATGCGGGGTCTCGGCCTGTTTCAACGCAGACTTTATGGATACTCTCTGGAGCCCGTGGCGGTTTCGCTATGTCAGCGAGGGGACAAAACGGAGCGGGTGTCCTTTCTGCGAACTGGCCCGGGCGGACCCGGCTCGCGACCAAGAGCTATACGTCCTTCACCGCGCCGGGCTCAACTTCGTATTCCTGAATCTCTACCCCTACACGGCAGGCCATATTCTGGTGGCGCCCTACGCCCACGTCGCCAACCTCAGCGGACTCGAAGACCCCGCGCTGCATGAAATGATGCGTTTGGCGAGGCAATCGGAGGCGGCGCTTCAATCCATCTATATGTGCGAAGGCCTGAACCTGGGAATGAACTTGGGAAAGTGCGCGGGAGCGGGCGTTGCCGATCACCTCCACCTGCACTGCCTGCCACGCTGGACCGGTGATGCGAATTTCATGTCCGTGGTTGGCGAAACACGCGTGCTCCCCGAAGACCTGGAGACGACGTATAAAAAGCTGGTGAGCGCTTTCAGGTAAATGAAACCGCCCACGCTCAGCCGTCAGTAAGTCGGCACGTATTCAGTTATGAATAGTGGCTGATTATAAAAGGCTTACGCGTCGACTTCCTGGAAAGCGAAGCGAGGAATCACGCAGGCTCAGGGTAAACTCCGCGAAGCATCCGCCCCGAAAATCCCGGTTAGGAGAGCGGAAGGGCACGGCCAGCGTTTCCAAGAAAAACGGCCGTGCCGTACCGCGCTCCTCATTCTCGCTATCCCCCCTGGCTCCGGCCCCTTATTCACCGGACCACGGACAACAAGCAATGAAGATTGTCTTTTGCGGTACGCCTCAATTCGCCGTTCCCACACTTGAAAGGCTTATCGTTGAAAATTTCGACGTCTCCCTTGTCGTGACCAATCCGGATGAGCCTCGCGGCCGCGGTTACGAATTGAAGCCGCCGCCGGTGAAGGAAGTCGCGCAGAAGGCCGGGCTCACGGTTTTTCAGCCCGCCCGGCTTAAAGACCCCGAGGCCGAGGCCGTGATCGCCGGTGTCCAGCCAGATGCCATCGTTGTGGTCGCCTATGGCCACCTCATCCCACCGTGGATGATTGGGCTGCCGCCTTTGGGCTGCATCAATCTCCATGCCTCGCTTCTGCCGCGCTATCGCGGCGCCGCGCCCGTCGCCTGGGCCATTATGCGCGGCGAACGCGTGACGGGCAACACCACGATGAGGATTGACGCGGGCATGGACACCGGCGATATTTGTTTGCAGCAGGAACTCGAAATTGATGAAGGCGATACGGCAGAGACCCTTGCCGCGCGCCTCAGCGTGATGGGAGCCGCGCTGACAGTGGAGACGCTCCGGCGCCTCGCGGACCATTCGATTCAACCGCGACCCCAGAATCATCAGCTTGCCACGCTCGCGCCGATCCTCAAGAAGGAAGATGGCCAAATCGATTGGGCAATGCCGTCGCACCAAATTGCCTGCCGCGTGCGCGGCCTCCAGCCATGGCCTGTGGCTCACACGTCGTTTCGAGGCACGGGGCTGCAAATATGGGTGGCGCGGCCATTTGAACCCACAAGCTCACTTCAACCGGGAGAACTGAAGGCAGAGAATCGGAAACTGCTGACTGGTTGCGGCGGGGGAACCGCGCTCGAGCTTATGGAAGTTCAGGCGGAAGGACGCAAGCGGATTCATGGGCGCGATTTTGTCAATGGCATGCGCCTACGGAGCGGCGAAAAGCTGGAGGGCTAGCGTCATGTCGCGCTTAAGGCGCCACACACGAACGCGATTTGTGCTGTTACATTTCCGGACGTTCTGTAAATGCGGACCCTCACCCGGCCTTCCGCCACCCTCTCCCAAAGGGAGAGGGCCGGAGTTCTCAGAGGAGTCTGCGCTTCCCACCTTCCCCCAAAGGAGGAGGGTTGGGTTCTCGCTTTTTTGCTGGTCACTTGTCACTTATATTACTGCCTCCACTCCTCGCCTTGGCGCTGCAACCCCTCTAAAGTAGCCTGAACTTCGCCGAGCTTGCGTGTCTGCGCGTCCGCGTCCGCGTCTCCGGCCACAAAAATGGGCGGTGCGATAAAAATAGCGGCTTTAGAAAAGGGGTGGGGAATCTGCAGCGCGTCCCAGCTCTTACGGAAAACGTAGGCGCGCCTGGGGGCGATGTGGAAGCAAAGTATCGCAGCGCCGGTGGCCTTCGCCAGGATTACGGAGCCCGGCTTGGCGACGAAGCGCGGACCGCGCGGACCATCAATGGTAAAGGCGCCGTCGCGACCTTGGCGAAGGCTTCGGATCATCTCAACCAGCGCCCGGCCGGCGCCGCGCGAGCTCGATCCGCGCGCCGCGCCGTACCCATGCTTACGGATAATGCGCGCAATGTACTCGCCGTCAAAATTCTGACTGGTCATCACCACGATGCCACGTCTGCGCCAGAACCACGTGGCCGCGCAGATTTCCCGATGCCAGAACGTGTAGATCAGCCCTTTGCCAGCCCGCTGCGCCGCTTCCCAATTCTGCCAGCCCTTCACTTCCCAGCGCAGGCTGCGGCCTATCAGCCAGGTGGCGAGAAACCCAATCCAGGCAGCGAGAAAAATTTGAGTGCGCTGCCCCAGCGTAAACTCGCGAGAGTTTCCTTTAAGGTCGGAATCGATCCCGAAATGACCCTGTGCATCGGGGGAAAATATTGCCGTCGTGGTGGGAAGAGGTTCTTTACTCATACTTATACCAATTTTCGGTCAAACATAGGATTTAGGCGGGGGCTGGAATTCCTCACGGTGTCATTCTGAGCGTAGCGAAGAATCTGCTTTTCTCACGTCTTACAAGCAGATCCTTCGCTGCGCTCAGGATGACATCACCTGCAGCATCCCACTAAACGATCCCATGGTTGACGTCAAATTCGTATTAGTCAGTTCACGCGCGGCCCGTACAGTTTGAGTCCGGAAATACGCTGGAAATCACGGTCCAGGGTAAACACGGAGTAATCTTCGCGCATGGCGAGGGCAGCCAGGAGACAATCGCCTAGGTCAAGGCTCATTCCTCGAGATGACCCTTCGGCAACCAGTTGTCCGGCGTGAAGCCAGGTACCCCAATTCACCTCGCAATAGGCGAGCGGTTCCATCATTTCGAGGACGGTCTTAACCTGCGCGGGTGACCTGCAGCCCTGCCGGAGCTCCGCCAAAACAATGCCGGCAGTAGCGACGCGATTGGTCCGGAGCAAAGTAGCCAATTCATCCCTGACGGCAGGGTTGAAGCGATCGAGAAATTCAATCCAGACTGAGGTATCAACGAGAACGAGCAAACTTCCGGTTCCATCCTTTTCTCAATGTCTTCCAATCGACGTCAAATTTGACTTTTCCGCCTAAAGCAATAAGCTTCTCAATCTTTCTACGCCGCACATAGTCTTCGAGCGCCTTACGAATGGCATCAGTCTTCGTCGCCGCTCCCGTTTCTTTCATGACAAAGGCTAACGTTTCATCGTCAATATTAAGCGTTGTTCTCATCCATCACCTCGAGCATACGATTGTTGATAGAATATATGCTTAGCATAGCATACGAATCCCGGCCTTTCATATGCGAAGCTGAGCGTCTGATCACATCCCATCGTAATGCGGACCGCCGCCACCTTCTGGGCACACCCAGGTGATGATCTGATACGGGTCTTCAATATCGCACGTCTTGCAGTGAACGCAATTCGAGGGGTTCAGCTTCAGGTGTTTTCCGCTTCCATCCGCGTTCTCCTCCATCTCGTAAACAGCCGCGGGGCAGAAATTCTGGCAAGGATTGCCGAACTCCACAATGCACCGCCCATTGCAAATATCATAGTCCGCGATGCGCAAATGGGGCGGCTGGTCTTCTTCGTGGCGTGTGGCCGAGTGATAAACGTCTGCCGGCTTATCAAAGGTCAACCGGCCATCGGGCTTGATCCTTGCGGGCGCGTCGCCCACAACGTCCGCGAGCTTCCGCATGTGCTGGTAATCCGGTCGAGCCGTCGCGCGCGGGTGAATGCCGCGCCCGCCGGTTGCAAGTTGCAGCGCGGCATTCAAAGTCCCGCGCCAGAAGCCGCGCTCAAAGCCTTGGTGATAGTTGCGCACGCGCCACAACTCGCGCCCCACCCAGCTTTTTTTCCATGCGGTTTCAAAGGAAGCAAGGCTGTTTTGTGATATGTCGCCGCTCAGGATGGCCGCGAAGGCGCTTTCAGCCGCCAGCATTCCCGTCTTCATCGCCATGTGGATTCCCTTCAAGCGCTGCGAGTTGAGGAATCCCGCCGAATCACCCACGATCAACGCGCCATCAGCCGCAGTCGCAGGAATGGAGAAGTATCCGCCTTCAGGAATCGTTTTGGCGCCGTAGCGGACCCTCTGCCCGCCCTCGAGCAGGCGGCGCACCCAAGGGTGCGTCTTCCATTGCTGAAACGCCTGATGCGGATCGAATCGTGGGTCGGCGTAATCAAGCCCCACAACCAGTCCCAGAAAAAGTTGCGTCTCCGAGGCAGCGTAAATGAAACTTCCGCCGAACTTCCCGCTGAGCGGCCAGCCAGCCGTGTGCATCACCGCGCCCGCCTTCATCCGGCCGGCGGGAATCTCCCAGATTTCTTTCACCCCAAGCGCGTACACCTGGGAGTTGCGGTCCTGGTCTAGTTTGAGGTGGCTCTTCAACTCCTTTGTAAGGGAGCCGTGGGGACCTTCGGCAAAGATGGTGACTTTCGCGCGCAGGTCGTATCCTGGCTGAAAATTCGCCTTGTGATCGCCTTGGCGATCGACACCCATGTCACCTGTGCGCACACCCACCACGCGCTTACCATCATAGAGCACATCCATGCCGGAAAACCCCGGGAAGAGGCTCACGCCGGCCTGCTCAGCCCTTCCGCCGAGCCACTTGGCAAACTTATTGAGAGAAATGATGTAGTTCCCGTGATTCCGGAGGAACGGAGGCGTGAGCGGCAGCTTCCACTGGTTGCTGCCGGTGAAATAGTAAACCGCATCTGACGTAACCTGGGATTCAAGCGGAGCGCCTTGAGCTTCAAAGTCTGGGATCAATTCGCGGAGCGCGCGCGGGTCGAGCAACGCGCCGGATAGGCAGTGAGCCCCAATTTCAGGCGCCTTTTCAAGCAGAAAGATATTTCCGGCGCTGAGGGGCAAGCCTTGCGGCGGCGCTGATTTCCGGCTCTCGCTGTCGTTGTGGGCGTGGTAGAGGGCGGCCAGCCGCAGCGCGCAACTGAGACCCGCCGGGCCGCCGCCTACAATTAAGACGTCGGCTTCGAGGGTCTCATTGTGTCTCATGATGGTAGGGGCGCGAGACGAGTGTGGTAGGTTTTTACACATCCAAAGGCCCACGGCACACAAACCGTGCCGTGGCTACCTCTGCCTGTAATTACGAACATTATTTTTTGGGCTACTTACCGGCAAGTAGAATGCTGATAGCCCTTTTTTCTGACCCGTCACTCGTCACTCATCTCTTGTCTCTGTATTTACTGCGTCATGCTGGCCAGATGCTGCTTGACGGCATCGACCAGATAGGCGTCATTGCCGTATTCCTTCATCAGACGATCATAAATCTGCCGGGCGTCTGACGGCTGCGTTTCCCGCTCCATGGCCGCCAAGGCCAGCCACGCCGTGGCGGCAGGCACGGTGTCCGTTGGATGCTCGGCGAGATCGCGGAATATCTTCCGGGCTTCGGGGAGCTGGCCACTCCCGGCGAGTTCATCGGCCAGCGCGAACCTGGCGAGCGATGCGACCTCGGAATCCGAGCCGCGGGCCGCCTGTCGCAGGGTCTTCACCGCGGCGTCCCGCTGACCGAGCTGCGCCTGGCATAGGCCAATGTGGTAGAGCGCAATTTCTCCGGCTTTCTGATGGGGGTATTTTGCATAAACGGCATCGAATTCCTTGAGCGCAGCCTGGAACTTGGCCGCGTCATCCGGGAACGTCTGCGCGCCGGGCGCAAGGGCCCCTTGCCCTGCCTCGCCTACATAGGCGTGGAACGTGGTGAGCGCCTCGCCGAGCATCGAGTTGGCGCGCACTTCCTCGCGCTGCTGGTAATGCTTCCATGAAAGGCCGCCAGCGATCACGGCGGCTATGATAAGCACCGCGATGATGATTTTTTGATAGTGCTTCTCGGCAAATTCAACAAAGTCGTCGTAATAAACGGAGAGAAATGGGTCTTTCTTCAGTTCCTTGCGCGTAAGCCTTGCCAATGTTTGCTCCTTGATTTTACGGTTCTTATTAATCTATCAGCCCCGGCAGGAACTCTCAAGGAAAGAAAGCGAAGAAGGCAGATCGTAGGGGCGCTGCTTGCTGCGCCCGAAGAGTAGCGCAGAGTTTTGCTTTTGACACTCTGCGGCCTTTCGTTGGCGGCATAAAGCCGCCTCTACATCAAACTGTACCCCGGCCCGCGCTTCCCATGTCTTGCGAATCCGGCTATTCTTAAGGTGGAATAGATGGAGCGCAGAATGAGAGTCGCACTGGGAGTAACGGGCGGGATTGCGGCCTACAAGGCGGCGGAGGTTCTCCGTTTGCTGCAGGATCGCGGCCTCGAGGTTCAGGTGATTATGACGCCGGCGGCGCGCCAGTTCATCACTCCCCTCACCTTCGCAGCGCTTTCCGGCCGCGCTGTGATCACGGACCTCTTTGAGAGTTCCGAGGGCGCTCCAAATCTGGAAAGCGCCCCCGGTTTGGAAAGTGCTATCGAACATATTGGGGTTGCGCAAGCGATCGACGCCCTCGTGGTCGCGCCCGCAACAGCGGACGTGCTGGCAAGAATGGCGCGCGGTCTGGCCGATGACTTCCTCACCACACTCTATCTGGCAACCCGCGCGCCCATCATCGTGGCCCCGGCCATGAACGTTAACATGTGGCAGCACGCGGCGACACAGGCCAACCTGGCCGTGTTGCGCGAGCGTGGGGTAGCGGTGATCGAGCCGGCCGCAGGATACCTCGCCTGCGGCATGACGGGCGCGGGCCGTCTTGCAGCGCCCGAAGCAATCGCCGAGGCTGTCTTCAAAACGCTGGGGCTGCGTGATGACCTGAAAAGCGAAACCTTGCTGGTGACGGCGGGCCCCACTCATGAACCGCTCGACCCGGTAAGGCACTTGACCAACCGATCGAGCGGCAAGATGGGATACGCGCTGGCTGAGGCGGCCCGGCGGCGGGGCGCGCGCGTTCTTCTGATCAGCGGACCCACCCCGCTTGAGCCACCCGCAGGGGTGACGATCGAGCACGCTCGCACCGCCGACCAGATGGCCGAGGCTGTACTGAAGCGGCTGGATGAGGCGAGTATAGTGGTGATGGCTGCTGCCGTCGCCGACTATCAGGCCGAGTCTGTTGCCACAGGGAAAATCAAAAAGAGCAACGGAAGCCTGACGATCCGGCTCAAGCCCACGCGTGACATCCTCGCCGAGATCGGAACGCGCCGCCGCCCCGGCCAGCTCGTGGTTGGGTTTGCCGCCGAGACGGATAACGTGCTCGAAAATGCGGCCGGAAAGCTCACGTCCAAAGGACTTGACCTGATAGTAGCCAACGACGTCACGCGCGATGGCGCGGGATTTGATGTGGACACGAACATTGTCACCCTGTTATTTCCCGGTGGGCGCACAAAACCCTTGGAGAAAGCCAGTAAGGTCGATATCGCGCACCGTGTACTCGACGAAGTGGTAGAACTGCGGAAGCGTAGAGGCTAGGTTTTGTGTGTCAGAGAACGCTCGTCACTTGTGCGTTGTCCATTGGCGTCTGGCGATGGCGGTTTGGTTCCAACCGTCGGGCATGTCGCTTTGCGACACCCGCAACGCATGAGAATTCAGTCGGAAGGGCACGGCTTCAGCCGTGCCGTCGGACCATGCGTTTGACCTTCTTCCGCTGCGGCGACGGGCGGACTGCCCGTCGCCGCAGCCGGAGACACCCAGAAGGGCGAGCACGTTACGGCACGGCCGTTTTTCTTGGAAACGCTGGCCGTGCCCTTCCGCTCTCCAAACCGAACCTTTCAGGGCAGGCGCCGGAGCTTTCAAAAACGAACGACGAACAACTGACAACGAACAACAAGCAACGGGCGGTTTTTCCTGAAAACCTGCCACCGGTTTTTTATGGATGCGGAGACAAAACAGCAAATTGCGAATTGGCTGCAGTTCTTCCACGAGATCGGCTATGAGGATCTCTATCGCCGCCCGGCCACCGCTTTGCCGCCTCCGGGAGAATCACAAGCGCCTCCTCAACCGATGATCCCCGCCGACACCAGGTTGACAGCCCCGGCGCCCACGCCTCGCCTCTCTGCTCCGGCGGCGGCTCCGCAGCCCCTCAGCCTTTTTGAGGCGCCACCCGCTGCGCCATCAAAAAATGAGACGCTTGAAGAGATTCGCGCCGACCTCGGGGATTGCCAACGCTGCAAACTCTCGAAGGCACGCCACCATATTGTCTTTGGCCAGGGAAATCCCAGGGCGGAGCTTGTGTTCATCGGCGAGGGACCGGGCGCCGACGAAGACGAGCAGGGCTTGCCCTTTGTGGGGCGGGCCGGACAACTACTGAACAAGATGCTGCAGCTCGTTCAAATCAAGCGCGAGGACGTATATATCTGCAATATCGTCAAGTGCCGCCCGCCGGGCAACCGCACGCCCGAAGCCGATGAGATCGCCGCCTGCTCGCCCTTCCTTTTCCGGCAACTGGATTCCATCCGGCCGCGCCTGATCTGCTGCTTGGGAGCGCCCGCCGCTCGCACTGTGCTCGGCATCAAGGAAGGCATCACCAAGGTGCATGGGCAATTCCTCGACTACCGGAACGCCAAGGCCGTAGCCACCGTTCACCCCGCCTATGTCTTGCGCAGTCCCAGGGAAGAAGTGATCCTGCGTGAGGACTTCGCCAAAATCCGGGATTTCCTGAGGTCATGACGTTCTCCCCTCGCCGGTTGAGGTGGCGACAGTGGGTGTTATACCAATTTTCGGTCAAACATAGCATTTAGGCGGGGGCTGGAATTCCTCATGGTGTCATTCTGAGCCGATTCGCTCTTTTACGAATCGCTCTGAGCGAAGCGAAGAGGCTCACGATAAACTCCGCGAAGAATCTGCTTTTCTCGCGCCTTACAAGCAGATCCTTCGCTGCGCTCAGGAGGACATCAGCTACAGCATCCCACTAAACGATCCCATGGTTGACGTCAAATTCGTATTATCACAATAAAAATCCCACGATCAGGATAGGTCGCTGCGATGGCGCCCCCCGCAAAGCTTGTGGCTAGACAAGTCAGATGTGGTACTTTTGCAACACTTGACAACAACCCCAGCCCGCCCCGAGAACACTAGTAACAGTTCCAATATCAATAGGTTAAAGTAACACGTAGAGTCTGGCATTAAAACTGCTCTAGTAACCAGCTATGGCGATTCCCTATTCTGACCGGCAACATACTCTTGGCGGCGTGGTAAAATTTTCGGGGGTTGGATTGCACACCGGCGTTCCGGTTAACCTGGTTCTTACACCGGCGGCGGCCAACACAGGGATTGTCTTCCGGCGGGTGGACCTCGAAGGTTTCACCATCAAGGCGCACGCGACCAACGTGGCCAGGGTGGCCTATGCCACCAGCCTAATGCGCAAAGGAGTTCTGATTTCAACCACGGAGCACCTGCTTTCGGCGCTGACGGCGCTCAACGTGGACAACGTATGCGCCGAAATCGACAATGTTGAGGTTCCCATTCTCGATGGCAGTGCGCTTCCCTTCGTCCGCGAAATTCTCAAGGTTGGGCTACGGCGGCAGCGCGCCCGCCGCGCCTATCTCCAGATCGTAAGGCCAGTGGAAATTGCGGACGGGGCAAAGCGAATTGCGATATACCCCGCCGCGCAATTCCGGGTTACCTGCAACATCGACTTCCCTCACCCGCTCATCGGCAAGCAAAGCATCGACTGGACTGCCGGCGATAGAAGTTATCCGGATAAAATTGCGCCCGCGCGCACCTTCCAATTCTTTGACAAGGTTGAGGAGTTGCGCAGCGCCGGCTTGGTGCGCGGAGGGTCGCTCGAAAATGCCATCGTGCTCTCGGGCGACAGCGTGCTGAACCCGGAGGGGCTGCGCTTCACGGATGAGTTTTGCCGGCACAAAGCGCTGGACCTGATCGGAGATTTTGCCCTGCTGGGCCATCCCGTGGCGGGCCACGTGGTAGCGCATCGCGGCGGCCACGCCCTGCACTACGCACTGGTCTCGCGCCTGCTTCAGGACAGAAGCTCGTGGCAGCTCGTCGATTCTTCGCAGATTAAGCCGCAAACCAGCGCCGCATGAGCGCTGCATTCGCCGAGGCTCGCAGCGAAAAAGCGCTCGCCGTGGCTACCACCACACCGCCCGCCGAATTCTTGGCTTGCGTCCTTTCTGTATATCGACCATAATCCGATCGTCTCGTTACATTCAGCCCATAAGCGCTTATCCCGATAAGTAAACACATCCAGAAGCGGCGGAGAAGGAAACTTTCCAGCCTTGCGTCGCAGGCCCTGGCTCTCACTCCGCTACGCTCGCCTGAAGGCACAAGGCCACCGCAAGAAAGTCCTTGACAACCCAAGCGGGTAGTAATATACGGTGTTTTGGTTCCTGTCGAAGGAGGATTCTCCTAACCGTTTAGCAGATTGCCGTAGGAGCCTATAAAAACGGCGTAGCGTCATCAAGTACGTCTGCAGTGGATCAGTTTCAAGTCCAGGAGGGCTTATGAAGAAAACATTCCTGATGTTGATCGTGGTTGTCTTGGGCACGACCCTAACCTGCCTGGCTCAGGAAGCCAGTATTGTGGGCACGGCGACCGACCCCTCGGGAGCCGTCATTCCA
>JBOGJX010000189.1:0-17726 GCA_050745285.1 Terriglobia bacterium | reverse complement strand
TCCTCGCCCACGTCGCTATCCTTCACGGCTTTCTGGTTGTGAATAGCATGGACGGTTTTATCCTCAGTAACGAAAACAAACTTCGCGCCCTTTTGGTGAACGCACGTCAGGGCGCATTCCTTGTGTGATGCGCTCATCCCCTTCACTCCGCAGCTACTATCGCTGATCCATCCCGTCCAGGCCGCAGACTTTTGCCTGGCCGCGGCGGGAAGGCTGAATACCATGAGCAGCATCGCGGCAATTCCGGCCAACGAGTAAAGCTTTTTCATAATCTCTTCCTCCTGAATTTGAATTGCCGCGGCTCAGCGTCTGAGCCCCACGGCGGGAAACCTCAAGCGAAGGTTTTCCCGGTTTCAATAGGAATACGCAAGGCCGCAGTGTTTCGGATTACTGACTGGGCTAGGAAACCGCGCCAATCAGGACCTTCTTGCCGGTGGGTTGAGGCTCGCCTCCGGCGGGCTCGATGGTCACGGCAAAGGCCTTGGCGGAGACGCCGGGCGGTAGTGGAGGAAGCAGAATCTCTCCATTGCCATGAGGGTCGGTGGCAAAAATGCCGGCGCTCAGCGGGTTCCCCTGAGTTGGAACCAGCCAGAGTTGATAGGTGCGGCCAGGCGCCAAACGCGGCAGGTTTGCCGCGTAGAAGACAAGACCTTTCTGGGGATTATAGAATGCCTTGCCCTGAGGCGTGGGATGCGCCTGCGCGGGGACCAGCGAAACCTTAAGAGTGCCCGGTGAAGTCAGTACGTCCAGAATGGACCGGGCGCGATTCATCCCGGCTTGCTGCTGCTCTTCCTTGGCGATCAACCGCGTTTGCGCGGCTTCGAGCGAATGCAGGCGCGCCTCCATCTGACGATTGCGGCTCGCCAGAAAGCCCGTAATAATTGCCAGCGCCACCACCGCGACGGCAAAGACAGACACGCCCCATCCCCAGAAGCCGCTGTGCTTCCGGGTCGGCGGCTGCTCGATACGCGGTGGCTCATCAGCCGCGATCTGGCGCATCAAGCGCTCCTTCACAGCGGGCGAGGGCGCAGCGGGCGGGGCTGCGAACGCCATCAAAGCCACGCGAGCCCGCGCGCCTTCGAGCCTGCGCGTGCACTCGGGGCAACCCTTCGCGTGCAGCTCTAACGCGCGCTTCTCTTCACCCTCAAGCAGGCCCAGCGCGTACTCGTCAAAAATCTCCTCGAATTGTGGATGCTCGTTCACGGATTCAAAACCTGCCTCAGCGATTGCAGCGCGGAGCGCAACCGGCTCTTCACTGTCCCCAACGGCTCGCCCGTGCGTTGGGCAATCTCAGAATGCGTCATGCCTTCGAACTAGGCCAGTTCAACGGCCTGCCGTTGGGAGGGAGGAAGAACGTCAAACGCGGACTTAATTTTGGAGATCAACTCGGTTCGCGCCACGCTGGATTCCAGATTAAAGGCCATCGGAATCACTTCTTCGGTCGTGGCCGTATCCACCGGTTTTCTACGGCGCAAGCGGTCAATGGCCCGGTTTCGCGCGCTCACGAGCAGCCAACCGCCGAGCCCGCCCCTTGCGGCGTCGTAGCTTGCAGCGTTCCGCCACAACTGATAGAAGATGTCCTGAAGAACCTCTTCGGCGGCGCCAGTATCCCTTAGAACGCGGTTCGCTACGGAATACACCACACCCGCGTAGCGGTCATATAGCATCGACAGAGCCGCTTCGTCGCCCTGAGCAACGCGGCGGATCAAATCGAGATCAGCCGCGCGGGTCTCTTCGTAATGAGGAACATTTGGCAATTCGGCCTTGCTCTCTCCCATAGAGTACGGAATCGAAGGCTACCTGGATTTCACGCAATTTTCAAGGAGGAATTTGGGCCTCTCCTAAATTCGCGGGATTTGTTGCGGCGGCAATGGACCCGCCGTTCTCATCTTTGAACGCTTTCGACGCTCCTAACGCGGCCGGAAACCGCAACCCAAAGCAGAGTCCTAGCCAAAGATATTTGAAATTTGCCTTAGGGATTCCACTTTAGGCCAGCCTTTCGTTGTCACCCCCGCGGAAGCGGGGGTCCATGTCAACCCGCGCAAGGCTTTTGATTCCCGCTTTCGCGGGAATGACGACGATGCCGGGTTTGATGTAACGTCATGTAACGTATGCCCAGCATTGTTGAACTGATTTAGTCAAACGCTGAGCGGGTAAGGAACTAACGAGGCTACGCCGCAGACCCACCTAGCCGTTGCTCCCTTCTGATCCAGGAGGGAACCTGCGCCCAATTCAACGCGTTAACAATACGACAACTTTTCCGTTCAACGCCTTACCACGGAGTAACCGTGTGCGATTGTGAACGGACACGGATTTCTTGGTTTGATTTAATCCAAATCTGTAGTCGTACTCGTACACACTCTGGGAGAAAGGGCTGTTCAACTTTAACCCGGGAATTTAAGCAAAATCTAAACAGGAGGCTTCTCACGTGATCAAAGAAAAAGAAGATGGTCTTGTAATTCCTAAGGGATCGACTAGCCGCCGCAGCTTTATGAAGGTGGCGGGGGCCACCGGGCTGGCAGCCGCTGCGGGCGCCACCTTGGCGGGCAAACTGCCTAAGGTGCTGGCAGCCGGGAACGGGATCACCGATTTTGATATCCTGAACTTCGCGCTGAACCTGGAATATCTGGAAGCAGAGTTCTACACCATGGCGACTACGGGAAAGACGCTTCAGCAAAGCGGCTTCGATCTCAGCGGTACCGGCACTCTCGGAAGCACTTCCGGCGGCAATCAAGTGGACTTTAGCGGTTCAACCACGTTGGCAACCGAAGCTATCGCTAAGCAGATTACCACCGATGAGCAAACCCACGTTAAGTATCTCCGGGCTGCTCTCAAATCGTTTGGTCAGACTCCCATCGCGGAACCCTCGATCAACCTTAATGCTCTCGGCACCGGCTTTGAAAGCGTTGACGCGTTTCTGGCCGTTGCGCGCGCGTTGGAAGATATAGGGGTCACGGCATACGGAGGCGCAGCGCCCTTGATCAATAACCGAACCGTTTTAGGCGCGGCGGCGCGCATCCTGGCAGCCGAGGCCTTGCACTCCGGCAACATCCGGTTGCAGGTGGCCACACTCAATATTGCAACTAAAAAACTCGATGGTGTGGATGTTCTTCCACCGCCCTCGGGGGATCATTATTTCTCCGTTACCGATAGTACCGCCATGACCGAGATCCGCACGCCGGGCCAGGTGCTCTTTCTCGCCTATGGCTTCAAGGCCAACGTCACGTCCGGCGGCTTTTTCCCTGCCGGCGTAAATGGAAAAATCAACATGTCATCGGCGTCAGCATAAGCGATGCGTGAAAATTCGAATCTGAGGAGAAAACGATGAAAAATAAGGCACTATGGGTTGTACTTGGAGCCAGCCTGATCTGGCTTGCCGGGCTTCCGGCCTTGGGAAACACTGTTCCCATGTTCGGCGAATGCCCAGCGGTTGGGCAGGACACAGGCTGTGCGGTTCTGATCACAATTAATTCAGGTGGCGCGTTGAGTTATCAGACGGATCCCAGCCAGGCCCCGTCCTTTAATTCAACGGAGGATGACACGTTGGTCGGGGTTCTGAACGACTCCGGCGTGCTGACCTACAGCATCACCATTTCGGGCAACGGCATTTTCGGCCTTGACTATAATGGCGCATGCTCGTCGGGGCTCTATACTCCGGGCCTGACGTGTGACCCCACTCAAGCCGTTACCTCGTACGAAGGGTACGATCTGAAGGGGAACTACGACAGTCTTGCCCCGATGAACGGCAATAGCGGACAGGTCTTTTTCAGCAATGGCCTTACGCCGGGCGATACAGCCTTCTTCAGTCTGGAAGGCACACCCACTAATATCGATGGTGTTCCAACTCCGGAGCCCGCGAGCCTCCTGCTTCTTGGCTCAGGGCTGGTTGGCTTGGGATTGATGCTGACGTGGAGAAGGCGTCAGACGGCACAAGCCTAACTTGTATTTCTTCGGGGAGGGGTCAACGGTGGCCGATCCATGACGGAGCGCCACTTGGGCTTGCCTCTTTAATCGCACGATCTGTGATGCCGGCGGACCTACCCATCGCACTCAGCATCGCCCGCAGAAGAGAAGGCAATAGGGATTCACGCCTCAAGCGACCCGCAGGATAAAGCACTTCAAATAATGCGTCTCGGGGACGGTCAAAAGAATCGGATGGTCCCGCGCCTGCGTGCGCCGCTCGACCACGCTGACGGTCCGATGCGCGTCCATGGCGGCGCTGGCGAGCGCGCCCAGAAAATCCATCTCGCTCACGTGGTAGGAGCACGAGCAGGTGATGAGAAACCCGCCAGAGTTCAGGATTTTGAGCGCGCGCAGGTTCAGCTCTTTGTAGGCCCTGAGCGCGGCCTCCTGGTGCGACCGCGAGCGGGCAAACGCCGGAGGATCAACAACGACGGTATCAAACCGCTCTCCACCGTGATCCGCGGACTTGAAGAAGTCAAAGCAATTCGCTTCGCGCCACTCAACGTTTGCGATGCCATTCAAGTTCTGGTTCTCTCTCGCGCCCGTGAGAGCATCGGCGGAGCTATCAATCGCCAGGACAGACCCGCACTTTGAAGCAATCTCCAAAGCAAACCCGCCGCTGTAGCAAAAGCAGTCGAGCGCGCGTCCGTGAGCGTATTCGCGCGCCACGGCGCGGTTTTCGCGCTGGTCGAGAAAGCCTCCCGTTTTTTGTCCGCGCAAAAGGTCGAATCGGAACTTCACGCCGTTTTCCACGGCCACGACCTCTGGCTCCTCACCCAAGAGCATGCCCTTGATTTCCGGCAACCCTTCGAGCGCGCGCACTGAAACGTCATTCCGCTCAACAATCGCGCGCGCCTGAAAGCGCTTGGCGAGAATTTCCACCACGTCATGCTTGAACCGGTCCATCCCTTGGCTGAGCGTCTGCACGGCAAAGCAATCCCCGTAACGGTCAATCACCAGCGAAGGAAGCTGGTCCCCTTCGGAAGAAACCACGCGGTATGCTTCCACCCCACGGGCAATCCGTTCGCGGTAAGCGGCTGCTTGCAGAATGCGCTCTTCAAGGAAATCGCGGCCAAACGGGCGCTCCTCACGAGTGAGCAGTCTAAGTGCGATTTGTGAACGGCTGCTGTAAAGGGCCTGCCCCCAAAAGTGGTTGCGGCGGTCGCAAAGACGAACAACCGATCCGGCCTCAATGCTCTCCGCTTCCTTTATGTCAGTCCGGTAAATCCATGGGTGGCCAGCGGCAATGCGATCAATGGCGCGGCTGGTGATTCTGACCTCGGCTTGGCTCATGAAGTGACTTTAGCATAATGCGCCACGGCCCCGTTTTGGGCGATGGCAGAAGGTGTAGCCAGAGTTTTGCTTTTAAAACTCTGCGGCTTTTCTCCAATTCCAACCTAAAAGCCGCAGACCTGACAAACACAGGTCTGCGCTACGCGCTGCGACACCAATCAAAAGCCGCAGAGTTTTAAAAGCAAAACTCTGCGCTACAAGTTATTCCGGAGCTCTTACTCGTGTCGCAGCGCCACCATGGGATCAATCTTCATTGCCCGGCGCGCGGGAATGTAGCTCGCGAGCAGCGCTACTCCGGCCAAAATCAACGAGACTGCGATAAACGTCAGCGGATCGGTGGCCTTAACACCATACAGCAAGCTCGACAAGAAGCGAGTCAGGGCGAGAGCGCCGATGATTCCTGCGCCCACTCCAATCAGCATGAGCTTTAATCCTTGGCCAATAACGAGCTTCAGCACGTCCTGCCGCTGCGCCCCGAGCGCCAGGCGAATGCCGAATTCATGCGTCCGCTGGCTGCAGAAATACGCGATGACGCCATAGATTCCGACCGCCGCAAGGGCCAGTGCGAGCAGCGCGAACAGGCCGAGCAGCAACATTTTGAACCGCCGAGGCGCTATCGAGTTCGCAATGACTTCATCCATGGTTGTGACATCGAAAAGGGGCTGATTCTTATCAATCCGCTGGACGGCGTTCCGAACCGCCCCAGCGAGCATGTGCGGGTCAGACGCTGCTCGAAGCACAAACGTCATACTGAAGGATGGCTGCTGAAGATACGGTACAAAAATTTCCGGTCCGGGCTGCTGTTCGAGCCCGCTGCTTCTTACTGACGAAACCACGCCAACCACTTCCGTCCATACCGCCGGGCTGTCGTAAAAGCTGATGTGTTGCCCCACGGGGTCCCGGTCTCTAAACAAAATTCGCGCCAGCGTATCATTCATGATAACGACAGGCGGAGCGCCTGCCGCATCCGCTTCGCCGAAAGCGCGCCCTTTCAGTAAGCGGATCCTCATTACACGGAAGTAATCGGGACTTATGGAGGTGACCAAGACAACCTGCGGCGGATGAACCTGTCCTACGCCCCGGACGTTCAGCAGCGTGGCGCCATTGTGAGGGGGGCCGAGCGGGTATTGCGACGTCACGGCCGCTTCTTTCACGCCGGGCAGATTGCGGACCCTTTCCAGCACGTTTTGGAAAAAGGCCGTGAACTCTCTTGAGTCGAAGCCGACCGTCAAGGGCCTGGGCCGCTGAACCGTGGCGATCAACAGGCCGTGAGGATCAAAACCCAAGTCAACCTCAGTGAGACGCATAAAACTTCGCGCCAGAAGTCCGGCGCCAACCAGTAAAATCAGAGATAAGGCAATTTCCCCGGCCGACACTAGACTGCGTAGGCGATGTGCTGTAGGATTCGCTCCGGCGCGCACGCCTCCCTCTTTGAGTGCTTCGCTGACTTCGGTTCGTGATGCAATCAAGGCGGGAACGAGACCGAACACTAGCACCGCCAACACGGCGATGGCGGCCGAGAAGCCGAGAATTCGTAGGTCAAGGTGAATGTCCGAGGGAAGATTCGACGGAATGAGTTGCTTCAGAATTTTCGTTCCCCAAAGTCCTGCAAGGACCCCAAGCACACCTCCTGCCGCCGCCAGTAATAAGCCCTCGGTGAGCAACTGCCGGATCAGCCGCGCGCGCCGTGCTCCGAGCGCCGCGCGCACAGCCATCTCCTTGCCTCGAACCACGCCCCGAGAGAGCTGCAGGTTGGCGACATTCGCGCAGGCGATCAATAAGATGAATCCGACCGCCCCCAATAGAATAAGGAGAAGCGAACGCACGTTGTGGACGAGCAGCTCCTGCAACGGGATCACTTCCACGCGCTCATGCGCCCGAAACCGGGCGGCCTGCGGCGGGTATTCCTTGTCCATCTGCTGAGTGATGACTTGCAGGTCCGATTGCGCCTGGCGGACTCCAACACCGGGTTTCAGGCGCGCGATCACCGTCAGGATTGCCCATACGGGGGAGTGCGGAGAGAACCTCGCCTCATCAAGGGCAAACGGTGTCCAGAGCTCTGCGCTGGGGTATCGCAGAGCTGCCGGCATCACGCCAACCACCGTGTAAGCCGTGTCGTCAAGCCGGATGGTCTTTCCCAAGATGCGGGGGTCGGCGCCAAATCGGTTGCGCCACAGAGTCTCGCTCAGGAGAGCGACGTGGTTCTCGCCTTGCTTTCCCTCCGACGGCAGGAACGTCCGACCGACAATCGGCCGAACGCCCAGCATGGGGAAGAAACCGGTGGTGACGTGCGTGATGCTGACGCGCGCTGCCTGGCCGGTTCCGGTAAGATTCGCGCCCACCCCGCTTTCAGAAGCGCCGATCTGTTTGAAAACCTGATTATGCTCTTTCCAGCCGATGAAGTCGGGGCTGACAACCGCTGCAGCTCCGTGCATGGATGCAAAACGTTCCGTGGCCCATACGAGGCGCGACGAATCTTTGTAGGGCAAGGGCCGCAGCAAAACCGTATCGACCACGCTGAAGATCGCCGTATTCGCACCGATGCCGAGCGCAAGGGTAATAATCGCGATTGCCGTGAAGCCAGGATTGTGCCGCAATTGGCGCAATCCGTAGCGCAAATCCTGAAGCAAGGTTTCGAGCCACTGGAAACCCCACACATCCCGGCTCGCTTCCCGCAGAAGGAGTGCATTCCCGAACTGGCGTTGTGCCGTGTAGCGCGCTTCTTCCGGCGGCATTCCGCTCGCCACCAGTTCATCAATCTTTTCCTCGAGGTGTTGCTGCATTTCCTCCGTGAGATCACGATGGAGGCGGCGGCGAGAAAACGCTTGCTTGATCCAATTCATAACTCACCCGGCGCTAAGACGCGCGTAATCCCTTTGAGCATGCGGTTAAAGCGGGTCACCTCGCGGTCAAGATGCTTCGTTCCTGCCGGCGTCAACTTGTAGGTTCGAACGCGGCGGTTCGTAGAGGAAACGCCCCACTCCGCCTTGACCAGTCCGTGCTTGAGAAGGCGCTGGAGGGCCGGATAGAGCGAACCTTCCTCGATCTGAAGCAAATCCTTGGATGTACGTTGAATGTGTTGAGCGAGGGCGTAGCCGTGCAAGGGCTGCCGCTGGAGCGTTCGGAGAATCATCATTTCCAGGGCGCCAGGGAAAAGGTCGCGCTGATCGGGCTTTTTCATACGTCCACGCTCCAAAGCCTTTCGCGAGCATCCCTAGAGTAGAATAGCGTACGCCGCCTGTCAAGAGTGAATTTTTCATCTGGCGTGACGCGGAGTTTTGCCGTTAAAACTCCGCGGCTTGTATTCAAAAAGAGAAAAGCCGCAGACTTTCAAAAGCAAAAGTCTGCGCTACCTGCTGCTCGGGATGCGCTCAGCAAGAATTAGTTGGTAGGGGCGCCGTCGCTACAATGCGGAAGCGGAAGTTGATAAACTTTATTGGCGATGCTTATTTCCGAATTCGATTACCATCTTCCCCCCGAACTGATTGCGCAGAGGCCACTGGCGGAACGGGATGCCTCGCGCCTGATGCTGCTCAGCCGGACCGCACAGACGTTCACGAATCACACGTTCACTGGACTGCCCGGCCTGCTCCAACCCGGCGACCTGCTGGTGTTCAACAACACGCGCGTGTTTCCGGCGCGGCTTCTCGGCCGCCGCCGCGGGGGCATGGCGCAGCCCGTAGGCAAGAACAACCCCAAGGCCCGCGAATTCCTCACCGGCCAAGTCGAGCTTCTGCTCACCCGGAACGAGGGCGGCGGCGTGTGGCAAGGGCTTGTGCGCCCGGGCCGCAAGGTCCCGGTGGGCGAGACGCTGATCTTCGGCGGGGGAAAGCTTCAGGCGGAAATCCTGGACCGTGGCGAATACGGCATTCGCCGGGTCCGTCTGCATGCAATCGAGGGCACGGTTGACGAACAGATTGAAAAGCTCGGACACGTTCCGCTGCCGCCCTACCTCAACCGCCCTGATGACGAGGCTGACCGGCGCACTTATCAGACCATCTATGCGAAGGTGGCGGGTGCGGTGGCGGCGCCCACCGCGGGCTTGCATTTCTCAGATGGAGTACTCAACGCGCTCCGGTCGCGGGGAGTCGAGACCTGCGAAATCACGCTGCACGTGGGGCCGGGAACGTTTCGCCCCGTTAAGACGGAGCTCGTCGCAGACCACAAGATGGACGCCGAATGGTTTGACATTACGCCTGACGCTGCTCATGCCATTCAGCTCGCGCTGGACGAAGGGCGGCGCGTGATCGCCGTCGGGACCACGTGCACGCGAACGCTTGAACACGTGGCGCGGCAGAATGGCGGGCGCATCGTGCCGGGTAGCGGAGAGACAGACCTTTTCATCACGCCTGGATTCACATTCCAGGCTGTGCGAGCGCTGCTCACTAATTTCCACCTGCCTCGCTCCACGCTGCTGATGCTGGTGTGCGCGTTTGCCGGGCGCGAGTTTACCCTGCGGGCATACCAATATGCGATCGAGGAGAACTACCGGTTCTATAGTTATGGCGACTGCATGTTGATTGTTTAGCGGGGAGCTATCAGCAATCAGCCAGCAGCCATCAGCAAGATCGGGCTTGAGTGTTTGCGGGCCGAATCGCCGACACGGCAAACAGCGCCGCGTCCCCGCCACTCACGTTCGTCGTCGCCCCCACGAAAGCGGGGGTCTATCGCGTGGATTCCCGCTTTCGCGGGAATGACCGTGTTCAGCATCGCCCGACACGGCAAACGGCGCCGCGTCTGCGCCACCCAACCGTAGAAGTGTTCACCGCACCCATTGCACGCGCACGCAGTATTTGAGGACCGTTTCGCCGTTTGCGGGGACGGGAACGATGAATTGCGCCGAAGTCGAGCTCGTCTTCTTATAGGGCAGGCTGGAGCTTAGAATCTGCCAGTCGCCGTTGAACGGTTCGTTCACCGTGACGGTGATGGGCTGCGACTGGTGGTTCCGCAGGGTGATCTCGTAGGAAGACTCGGCAGAGGTCGGTCCCAGCTTCTGATAGTCCGTCTGCTTGGCATCCTCAACCACATCGAAGGCGTTGCCCAGGTTCAGTGTTAGCGATTCACCTTCCGCCGTGTCGTGGGCCCTATCCTCGCCTACGAGTTGCTGCTTCCCCGAAGCATCGTTTTTGTAAACCCGCACGACGCCCGCTGGCAACGGCATTCCCAGCGAGTTTGCCTTGTTGTTTTGGAATTTCACCCGGAGCTCGACCGGCCGCTTGAGCATGGCGCCCGGTTCGACGCCCTGGTTGTAATAAACCTGCCCGTTCACCTCATAGATCCGGGTAATTTTAATCTGCGCCGTTTTGAGCAGAGCAACCTGTTTTGAAGCAGCGTTCGCAAGGTCCACACGTTGCTGTAGGGTGTAAAGGTGGTAGCCGGAAAAAGGTTGTTGCGCAGGCGGTTGAGGGACGGACATAAGCATCCGTGGTCTGGGACCCATCGCGTAAATTCCACCTGCCACGCCTTCAGATACACCGCCAACCACTCCTTCTCCTTCATTTACGCGGCGCACCTCGCCGGCAACGAGTTGAATTGCCGCATGAGGATAGTCAGTCCCGCTCTCATTATTGATCATGGCCCGAGCGGCGAGGCTTGCTGCTTTCCAATCCGGAGCAACGGTGAGTATATAGTTTGCGGCCCAGTTTAGGCCGTTGGTGAAATAGGAGACGCGCACCTCTTGCTCGCCCGCTTGTTCATTGTTGAGCAGCAGGATGAGCGACCGGTTGGCGCTAAGGTTGGCGGGAATGTCCGGGAAAATGTAATGGTCCACCCTGAGGCCGGTCTCAATTCTCCCGTTGATCCGCCAGACCGGTCCGGGATTTGCTGCGAGCAGCGTTGCCTCGACCGGCTCTTCCACCTCCGAACCATTTTTGAGGCGGGTGACGACCAGCGTCACGGTCTTTCCCGCGTAGGAGTGCAGCAACCGTTGAGGGGTTAACAGACCATAAGCATAGGTTTGCCCGAGCACGCTCAACTGAGCCGGGGCGGTCATCGAAACCACCTGAACGGAATCCGGCAGCAGGCGCTCAGCGACGTCGGGGAATTTCAGTTGCACCGCACCCTGAGGGATCTCCACGCCGCGCGTATCCCGCACCATGGCCGAGCCTGAAGTGTAGAGGGTGAGTGAAAGGTCTTTGCGATCCGCTTGCGATGCGGTTTCGACGGTTTGGGCCGCGCATACAGAGGCCATCATGCAGGTCAAAAGAATCAGAACGGCGCTGCCGTCGATCCCAGGAATTCTCCTCATGCGTCCCTCCTGATATTCAGTGGCCGCAACCTGCGCGGCCTATCGAGGATTATAACAGGGGGAGTTGCATGGCGGGCGTCCTGTGCGCCGGACAGGTTGCTCAAAAAGTCCGGAAGCATGCCATTCTGAGGAGCCGAAGGCGACGAAGAATCTCGCATGATGCTGATCAAACACAAAAGTAGATTCTTCGCTCCGCTCAGAATGACAGATCAAAAGATTTTTTCAGCAACCTGCTAAAAACAAACGAGGGCTGGTCCTTTGACCAGCCCTCGCCGTTCTCCTCCGCGTGCATTAAACCTTAAGCTACTTGCCCCGTGAAGCCACTTCCTGTTGCATAGCGCCTTTCGGCGTGCTGATGTAACCCTTCACGGTGTGCGCCCCCACTTGGTAGACCACCATCTCATAAAAGTTATGTGTGTACTTGGGTGCGAAGAAAATTGGTTGATCAATAGCCAGATTCTTGCGCGTGATCTTCATGTCGTTGTAGAACATGTCCACGTTGAAGGTGTGATGCCGGTCGCTCGCGTGCTTCAACTCGAGGGCGATGCCAGCCACATTCTTACGTTGGTTTTTATTTAATGTGAATTCGTAGTAGTCGCGGGCGCCAAGCTTCTGCAACTCTTGGATATCCTGATGATTGGTGGCGATCAGCGTTCCCAGGCTGCTCCGCGCCATGCCCAAATCCGAAGTCAGAGTGCCCATGGTCCGCTTGGTCTGATCAAGATCGGACTTAGTTGAGGAAACATCTTTGCTCAGCGATCCCACCTGTGTCTGATCGGCTTTCGCGGCCAGCGCAGTCTGCACCTGAGAAGCATTTTGAGCTTGCTCCTTCTGCAGCTTCCGCACCAGGTAGCCCGCGTAATGCGAGTTTCGTAGCGCCTTCTTCTCATTCGTGCTCATGGCGGTGGCAGTGCTATCGAGCTCGGTGCGCAATTGGTCGAGAGACTGCGCGTTCGCGTTCTGGAGATCCTGGAGCTTGCCCGAGACCTCCGCGCTCAACTGCTTGTTCATCTGCAACTGCTGCGTCTGCAACTGCGAGTGCAATGAAGAAACACGGTTCATAGAATAAAACTCCCCGATAACGAGGAGCCCGAGAATCACGAAGATGGCGATGAACACACCCGTGTGCGAGGGTCTTTCTGTCTGGTCGATAATAATGGGATTTTTGTCGGGGTTGATGTTATTCGTCTCCACTGAATGCCTCCGTGGTTGGCTTAAGGCTCTTAAATCCAGCGCCGGGAGCCAGCAACCTGACGCTAAGAGGAGCACGGCAGGGGCCAATCATATGGCTCAATTAAACGCTTGATAAGATGAGAGATACTTTGATGATAATAACGCCAGTCAAAGCTCTGCGCCGCAATTCTTACGCCTGGACGTGTAAAAAACTCCTTAACGCGCGCGGCCAGCCACGGGGCGAAGCTCGGATTTCTCGTTGGGCAGGCCGGAAGGGCGGGGAGGCGCAAGCAGCGCCCCTACGCCATTTCATCGCCCTCCCCATTCGACTTGATCGGACTCTTCCGCCTCTCCTTTGCCCACCCTTCTTTGTTCACCTGATGGGCGCGGGCGACGGCCAGGGATCCCGGCGGGACGTCCTCGGTCAGCGTGGAGCCTGCCGCCACATAGGAGCCTGCCGCCACGCGTAGAGGCGCCACCAGCATGGAGCCGCTGCCGATAAAAACGTCATCCTCGACTACGGTCGGGTTCTTCCGCTCGCCATCGTAATTGCACGTTACCGTGCCGGCGCCGACATTCACGCGCTCGCCGAGCGTTGAATCGCCCAGGTAAGAGAGGTGCAGGGCCTTCGAGCCGCGCCCGACGCGCGACTTCTTAACCTCCACGAAATTCCCGATACGCGCTTCCGGGCCAATCACCGTTCCGTCCCGCAAATGGGCGAACGGACCAATGACCGCGCCCGCCGCCACTTCGCAAGCGCTCACCACCGAAAATGGACGGACGGTCACGCCGTCACCGAGGCTGGAATCCGTAATGAGCGCATACGGTTGAACCACGCAATCGCGCCCCAAGCGGGTGCGTCCGAGCAGGTGGACGCCGGCCTCGATCCGCGTGTCGCGCCCGGCCACGACTTCATCGTCGATCACGGCGGAGCCAGGGTCCGCGAGGGTCACGCCAGCGCGCATCAGTTCCGCGGCCTTACGGAGGCGAATGATCTTCTCCACCTGCGCCAGCTCGTCGCGGTCGTTTACTCCCAGCACCTCGCGCGAGTTGGCGACGGGATAGGCCATCACCTTCAGTCGCCGGCGGTTGAAGACGCGCACCATGTCCGTCAGCAAAAACTCCTTCTGCGAGTTCGTGTCCGTCAGCTCGTTCAGGTGCTCGAGGAGTTTCAACCGCGAAAAGCAGAGGATGCCGGAGCTGATTTCGCGGATTCGTTTTTCTGAGGCCGTCGAGTCCCTTTCTTCCACAATCGTCCGGACGCGCCCGCCGGCTCCGCGTAGGATGCGCCCGTAGCCTTGAGGGTTTTCAAGGCGGGTGGTGAGCACGGTGGCGGCGGAGCCCGACTGTTCGTGGAATTCTGCGAGGGCGCGAAGCGTTTCCGGACTGAGCAGAGGCGCGTCCCCCACCAACGCAATCAAGCTGGGGCTTGGGCACGCCTCAAGCTGCGGGCGCGACGCCATGACGGCGTCCCCGGTCCCGCGTTGCTCGCGTTGGTGGACGAACTCCAGCCCGGCACGGGCAAACCCTTTTTTTACGCTTGCCGCCTCGTGTCCAATGACCATGTAAGCGCGCTCGGGGCCCGCCCCCAGCGCCGCGTCAAGCACATAGTCGCCGAGACGCCGGCCCGCCAGGCGGTGCAGCACCTTGGTGTGCTCGGACTTGAAGCGTGTGGCCTTACCCGCAGCAAGAATGAGAACTGAAAATCGCGCCCGGGCGTTCGATGCGTCTGTCATATTTCCAACTCCTTCGTATTGCTAAACCCGGATTGTTCGCGAGCGCAGCCACTGCCCGAGTCTTTGTGCCGTGGAGACGGTGGAGAAAATGCTCAAGAAGTAAAAGCCTCTCGCCAAGGCGCAAAGCCGCAAAGCTTCGCAAAGGAAATCAAGTAATGTTGTCTTTGCGCTTCTTGGCTTCTTGGCGTCTTGGCATGAGGCTTGGTCTTGGTTCGCAGCTTCGTAGCCGTTGGATGCGCAAAAACCCACGGCACAAAATTCGTGCCGTGGCTACCCCCATCCGGCGCATCAACCATGGTTTCCCGTCGAGCGCCCCCCGTAATGCTCAATTCTTTGCGGCCGGAGGGGGCGGCGCGGCGGGCAGCGACTCAAGCCGTTTTTTAATCCGCTCGAACTCGGGCGTGTCCTTGATCTCGTGACGGGGCGGACCCAGCAAGGGAATTTCCTCGTTCACGTTCTTAATCCGGTCGCCGGGGTTCGGATGGTCCGAGAAAAACTGGATCGTCTGCTGCGGGTACTTCTGCTGGAGGATCTGGAAAAATTGGGCCATCGCGTGCGGATCGTAACCCGCGCGGTAGAGGATATAAGTCCCAACCTCATCCGCCTGGGCTTCAATATCACGGGAGTTTTTCAGGAAGATCGAGTTAATCCCGAACCCGATCCCAGCGCGAGTGAGGCCCCCCACGATCGAGCCGCTAGATCCTAGAATGGCCCCGAGAATGGAAAGCGGGGCCTCGACTAAGCCCTTTTCCGAGGCCTGATGCGTGCCGTGACGCATCACCACATGCCCAATCTCGTGCGCCATCACACCGGCCAATTCCGCTTCGTCCTGCGCCGCCACAATGGTGCCACGGTTCACGAAAACAAACCCGCCGGGCAGGGCAAAGGCATTAATGTCATTGGTGTTGACCACGCGGAATTGCCACACATAAACGGGCAGATCATTGGGAGCAAACGACGCCAACTTTTTCCCCAGGCCGTTGATGTACTGGAGCACTTGCGCGTCGTGGAGCATCGGCATCTGTTTTTCAATCTGCGCGGCGTTCCTTCGGCCTAGCGCCACATCCTGCGCCGGGGAGTACAGGTTGAAGCCGGGTTTGAAGTTGAGGCGGCTGATAGCATAGGTGACGAGCGGCGGAGCCGCGAAGCAAACCAGAATCAAGACAGCGGCCATCGCCTTCCGCCCGCTTCCTGAGAAACCATGCTGTATCAAGACTGATCTCCTCCGATGAGGCGCGCAAAGCAGCGCCATCACAATTCTGATCACCAAGTATTGCCAGTATACGCAACGAGGTCCGGCCCCGCAACCCTATCCGGCACTCATCCGATTTGGATGCCGCCTAAGATTAAAAACGTTGATTCTAAAAGATCGCTAGGCTTCGTTCCGAAGGTTTGCACGCGCGTAGCGCGTAGCGCAGACCTGCGTTGTGTGCAGGTCTGCGGCTTTTCGTTCGGGTTCCGTTGAACAGCCGCGGACCCCAAATGCGGGGGGTCCGCGCTACTCCCGCTTGCTCTTAATGATTCCGGCGGCGAGGATGCCCCGCTACAGCACGTTATTTGGCGTTTTCATACTATAATGGACCCATCTCGAAGACGGGATAAACGCAATGTCGATACCGATCAAGAAGAAGCTCGAGGAGGAAATTCAGGCGCTCGATCACGAGTTGAACCACGAGCTGCCGAACGAGCTCAAGCGCGCGCGGGCGCTGGGCGATCTCAGCGAGAACGCCGAATATAGCATGGCAAAGGAGCGCCAGCAGTATGTTGCAGCCAGGCTTGGGCAGCTCCGCCAGCGGCTGGCGGACCTTTCCCTCATCAACCTCAGTAACATTCCCAAGGACCGGATCGCCTTTGGCACGCGCGTGATTCTTTACGACGTCGACCGTGACGCCGAGGTGCATTATAAGCTGGTGACCACCGAGGAGGCGGACGTCAGCAAGGGACTGATCTCGACCACGTCACCTATCGGGCGGGGATTGATGGGTAAGAAGCTCGGCGACACGGTGACCGTCAAGACGCCGAATGGGGCAAGGGAATTCGAGGTCCGGTCCATGCTCACAATCCACGACGAAGCCTAGGCGGTTGTGTATGGATAGCTTAAACTAAACATCAAAGGGTGGCGCATACATTTGGTTTCTATGTATGCGCCACCCACGAATACTCTGGCTCAATTCCAAGCTCAAAAGCAGATGCCTCGCTTCGCTCAGCATGACAAATCCGGCATATTCAGCATCCAGTTGAAACAGCGCATCACATTTACGATTCTTGCCTGTTGTGTATTCCTCTTCACGATCTCCCCCCTCACGAAGCCTCTTTCCGCCGCGTTGAATCCCGCCCAGGCGGGCGCGGCAAGCAGCGCCCCTACGAGAGCAGCGCCGAATTCCGCGCAGGAGGCGGCCGGTCTGGAAACCGGGGAGCAGCCGGCTGCGAACTATGCCTGGGCGCCGGAGTTGCTTTACGGCATCATCAGCTCGCCCCAAGCGGGCGCCCTCGACTCACTCTACGACGCCGCCTTCGCCGCCGGCCCCGCCATTGTTCCCCAGCTTGAGGCAGCGCTTCAGGACGACCGCACCGCCGAGTTTGCCGCCCAATCCCTGGCGTTTATTGGCGGAGAGAACGCACTGACGGCGCTTTCCAAGCTGGTGCGCGACCCACGCAGCCTGGACCTCAGCCGCTTCTTTTACGGCGCGCTCGGAGAGGTGAATACGGCAGGCGCGAACACCGTACTGCTCAACGCCGTGCGCAACGCGAATAGCCAGCCGGACCGGACCGTCACCGAGGCGGCCATCATCGCACTGACGGTTCACAATAGGGTGGAATTGGTACCCCAACTCAAACAGGCGCAGGCGAAGCTCACGGATCCCGTGATTCAGGATGACCTGGAGAACGCGACCTCCATCATTCAAGCCCGCGCCAAATATCTGGCTGCGCTTCCCGGTAGGAACGCTGGAGGCTCGCTTCAGCAAGCGCTGAACTTGTATTTTGAACCAGCGCTAGCAGCCGCACCCGCGCCGCGCCACGCGGCCACCGCGCCGGCTGCCAAGGTGGAAATCCAGCACCTCGAGTTCAGCACCGATCAGAGCCGGGCCTTGGCGAGGGTCGCCTTCGATGATCAAGGCGCGAAGGCGTACTATCAAATTGTTTTGCAAAAGCGGTACGGGGATTGGACGGTGGCCAGCGTCTGGCTCAGCCTGGAAGGAGAAAAGGTCTCACCCGGAACAAACCCTGCGCCGCGCCCAGGATCAGCGCCGGTGAAGAGGTAGCTACAGCACGATTGATGTGCCGTAGGTGTTTACGCATGGAAAGGCCCACGG
>JBOGJX010000188.1:0-13060 GCA_050745285.1 Terriglobia bacterium | reverse complement strand
CCAACCGGACGCTCGCCAACAAAGAATTCTCAAGGCTCTCGGCGTCACCCTTCCGGCGATGTAGTCAGGGGTTTTCCACACGGCTTAACACCTAACTGCTCTCATCTCAAGCAGTTGGACAAAAAATCCCGCCTATAACAAAAAGGAAGCTCCGTCGGAACATCTTGCCATGGGTACGATCCGGAGCGAAAAAAAACCTGTTCCAGTTGATCAGATAACCGGCGAGATCACGTTCGCGCAGTTCGCCGACGGAAGCGTACTTGGATCGAATCCGGGACCTATGAAGGTGTGGCTTACCGGCGAGCGACGGGGCTAGATGCAGGCCTTTCAGCAGTTGCTTTCGGTGTACCAGACGCAAGGTGAAAACGGGCTGAAGAACGTTTTGAAAACTGACAGCCTGTCCGACACCGTGGCGGAACACGGACTCAAGCTGCTTCTTAGCAATGTGGAGCAGAAAGAGGGTTTTCCCGCAGTAGTCGCAAGAATCAAAGAGGGCGCTGCAACGCGACTGCCAAATTGAACATGAGCCGATGCAAGCAATGTGTTGCGCGCTGGCCAAGGGTGGTGTGTGAGCGATGCGACCGAGGCCTAACCTTCGACAAGGAGTGCCTCCCCTCAGGCCGATCCTTTTAATTCCCCGGCTTTCGGACTCCATCCACTACCGCGCCCACCTTGAAACACTCGGTTCGGTGCCGTTTCTGCGCTGGTGGACCGAGCGGTTTACGGAGCGTTATCCACGGCTGGAATTGAGCGTTGTTTGCCAAACAGAGGTTCAGGAGTCCGAGGTCCGGCGAACTCTGACCCCGAGCACGACCCGAATCATTCGGACCGAGACGGGGACAACGCTGCGCTGTCTCGCCCTCGTTGCCGGAATGTCCCCCCGTGGCGATATTGCCGTCCTATCCTTCGGCTTCGCATACGCTCCTGCAGACCTTCTATCCCGCGCTCACGCCCACCACGTCAACTCACGCAACAATTACACCCAGGTTCTAGGACTTCCCCGCGGTGCCGCGCCTGAAATCTACTCGTCTGACCTGCTCATCAAGCTTTCTGAGCTGCGGCTGCCCGGATTGCCGACCGTACCTGGGCCAGCAGCGGAGGCAATCCTCCGCGCCGCAAGCGCCGCTTCAGCGGGGCCCCTGCTGCCGATTCGCGCCAACCCCATTGTGGCAGGGGCAGCTTACGGGGCAATTTCGCAACAGCTTCCGGAGCAGGTTGCGATCACGGGCCCACAGGACATCGACGTAGCGCGGCTTGTGAATACTTTGGAAGAGATGATCGACCATCAAACGCGGGGCGATCCGGAATCGGCACTGCGATGGATTTGTAAGAGCACGCGGGGGATTGCGAAAGAGTTGGGCCGGCACCAACATCCGGTCAGCCATGCGAAGGTCGCTCAGCTTCTGCACGGCCTCAACTACAGTCTTCAGAGCAACCGGAAGACGGAGGAGGGGCGAGACCATCCCGACCGCGACGCGCAATTTCGGCACATCAATGCCGTGGTGAAGAGATGCCTGACGCAGGGCCGCCCCGTGATCTCGGTGGATACCAAGAAGAAAGAACTCATCGGCAACTACGATAACGCCGGCCAGCAATGGCTTCCGGCGAAGCAGCCGAGGGAGGTTCGCGGGCACGATTTTCCGACGCCCGACGTGCCGCGGGCCTATCCCTATGGCATTTATGACATCGGGCGCAACACCGGGTTTGTCGATGTCGGGACCGATCACGACACGGGAGAGTTTGCGGTGGCGTCCATCCGGGGATGGTGGCGCCAGGAAGGCCGACGGCTCTACCCGGCGGCAACCGAGATCCTGATTACGGCCAACGGTGGGGGGAGCAATGGCTGGCGGCTGCGCCTGTGGAAAGTGGAGTTGCAGACCTTTGCGGATGAAACAGGCCTGCCCATCTCGGTCTGTCATTTCCCCCCTGGGACGAGCAAGTGGAACAAGATCGAGCACCGCCTTTTTTCCTTCATCTCGTCGAATTGGCGTGGCGAACCCCTGCGAGATTACGAAACCGTCGTCCATCTCATTGCCAAAACGACGACCGCAAAAGGACTGAAAGTGACCTGCCGATTGGATCGCCGCAAATATCCAACCGGTCGCAAAGTCACCCGGGAAGAAATGAAGGGCATCAATCTTCGACCTGATAGGTTTCATGGCGAATGGAACTATGTCATCCGACCTCATCAGCCTTGACATGGTCAAACGACAGGGGTTGATATCTTTATTTATTTACGCTGCCTAAGCGAAGTGGAATATTACGCTCTTGGATAACGAGGAGAAAATGTAACCCCAAGACGAAGTGCATTGCAAATCAAGGGACAAACAAAAAAGCCCCTGGGAATCCAGGGGCTCGTATCACGCACGGTTGTTAACGGGTCTCGCCGCCTTTATGCGGGTTGCGGGCGTTCTTTGGCGGGAGAGGCGGGCGACACTTGGGGCTTGAGCACCTGGGTTGTGGCCGGTTCACCGGGCGGCGGGATTGCCGGCTCCGGTTTGCGGCGCTCGGGCAGCGGCTTGCCTTCGAGCAGCAGCCTGACGTCAGAGCCATCGAGCACTTCATGGACCAACAGCGCTTCCGCCACGCGGGCCATGGCCTCGCGGTGCGATCCGAGTATCTCCTTGGCCCGCTGGTAGCCTGTCATGACGAATTTCTTTACTTCCTGATCGATCTTGATTTGCGTATCCTCGCTGAAATCGCGCTGCGTGGCGAGGTCCCGCCCAAGAAAGATTTCCTGCTGGTTCTTGCCGTAGGCTAGCGGCCCAAGGTCAGACATGCCGTACTCACACACCATCTTGCGGGCTATCTCCGTGGCCTGCTCAATGTCATTGCCGGCGCCCGTTGTGATGTGGCCGAGGAATATCTCCTCCGCCAGGCGGCCGCCCATCATGATGGCAAGCTGCGACTCCAGATAATCGCGCGAATAAGTGTGCTTGTCGTCGAGCGGCAGTTGCATGGTCACACCGAGCGCCATGCCGCGAGGGATGATGGTCACTTTGTGGAGCGGGTCGGCGTAAGGCACCATCAAGGCCACCAGCGCGTGTCCCGCCTCGTGGTAGGCCGTTGTCTTTTTCTCTTCATCGGAGAGGATCATGGACTTGCGGGCTGTGCCCATCAGCACCTTGTCCTTGGCAGCCTCGAAGTCCCACATCGTCACCTGGCGGCGGTCTTCGCGCGCGGCAAGCAGCGCGGCCTCGTTCACCAAGTTGGCCAGGTCGGCGCCCGAAAAGCCCGGCGTTCCGCGAGCGAGCACGGGGATATTCACATCCTCGGCCAGAGGGATTTTCTTGGTATGAACCTTCAGCACGCCTTCGCGCCCGCCCACGTCGGGGCGGGGAACCACCACGCGGCGGTCGAATCGGCCAGGGCGCAGAAGCGCCGGATCAAGCACGTCCGGGCGGTTGGTGGCAGCGATCAGGATAACGCCCTCATTGGACTCGAAGCCATCCATTTCCACGAGCAATTGGTTGAGCGTCTGCTCCCGCTCGTCGTGCCCGCCGCCCAGGCCGGCGCCGCGATGGCGGCCCACGGCGTCGATTTCGTCGATAAAGATGATGCAGGGAGCATTCTTCTTGCCCTGCTCGAACAAGTCGCGGACGCGGGACGCGCCGACGCCCACGAACATCTCTACAAAGTCGGAGCCCGCGATGGAGAAGAAGGGTACGTTGGCTTCGCCCGCAATGGCGCGGGCGAGGAGCGTCTTTCCGGTTCCAGGAGGTCCCACTAGCAGCACGCCTTTGGGAATGCGACCGCCGAGTTTCTGGAACTTCTGCGGCTCCTTCAGGAAGTCTATAATTTCGTGCAATTCGTCCTTGGCTTCGTCCACGCCGGCCACGTCCTTAAAAGTTACCTTTTTCTGCTGCGTGGAAAGCAGGCGGGCGCGGCTCTTCCCGAAGGAGAGTGCCTTGTTGCCTCCTGTCTGCATCTGCCGCATGAAGAATATCCAGATGCCCACAATGATGAGCAAGGGTAAGATGCCGTTCCCAATCCAAGAGAGCCACGTGTTGCCCGAGTTGTCCTTGATCGTGACGTTGACGCCTTTGCCCTCAAGCTGCTTATAGACGTCAGGGTAGTTGGCAGGAATGATCGTCTTGAATTTAGTGTTGTCTTTCTTTACGCCGGAGACTTCGGAGCCGTCGATGGTGAGCTGCTTGAGGGTGCCTTTGTCAATTTCCTGGGTGAACTGGGTAAACGTGAGCTCGGCCGGCTTCTGTCCCGTGCTGGCTTTGACCACAGCCCATAGCAACACGGCAGTGGCCACCATGACCACCCAGAAAATGATGTTTTTGACGGTTGAATTCACTTGGTCTTCCTCCCGGCTCCCTGCGGCTCCTACCGGCCCCCGAAGCGTGCTATGGCTTTGGCGGGAACAGGTTCGTAGCCCGGCGTTTTTCTTATCCAAGGGCCTGGTAAGGCCCCCGGGCCCTCATCGTCTCCGATCCCTCTACTTACTTAGATGCCCCAAAAGCGCCTGCGTTAGTCCCCGCGCCGCATCTCGGCGATATAGGGCAGGTTCATGTTTTCCCCCTCGTAGCCCATTCCGTAGCCTACGAAGAACTTACAGGGGCTCCTGAAACCAGCATAATCCGGCGACACTCCGACTTTTCTTGCGCTTGTCTTGACGATCAAAGCGGCGGTGCGGAGCGAGGCCGGTTCCTGATCCTGGATCGAATGTATCACGAAATCGAGCGAGATCCCGGTCTGCAGCACGCCATCCACCAGCAACACGTGCTTGCCCGCGAGCGCGGCTTTTGGCCCGTAAGTGATCTCGCGCAATGGAAGCCCATGCCAGGTGCGGTCCTTCGTCGTCACATGCAGAAAATGGCAGACTAGCGGGACGCGTAGCTGGCGGGTGAGATCCGCTATGAACATGAAACTGTTATCGAGTAAACCCATCAGATGCAGCGTCTTGTTGCGGTAGTCGCAGTTGATCCTTTCCGCGATCTCGGACACGCGTTGTTGTATCTGGCTCGCCGTGTAAACCACGCTCAGCCGCGACTCGGGTGGCGCGTTTGCGGCAGCCCTGAGGGTTTCAGGGACTGTTCGGCGGCCCGGTCTTTTTAGCGCCAAGTTGCTTGCGGTCATCGTGGTTCTGAAGGTGCAAAGGAATGTACGGCCACATCCCGACTCGCCGAGGAAGATGTAGCGCAGAGTTTTGCCGTTAAAACTCTGCGGCATTTATTCTTTTGGAGGCGCACTGCTTGCTGCGCCCAAAGTAGGGCAAGCAGCAGCCGTGTCAAATTGCGTCCCGGATTTTTGGACGTGATCTGTAGCCTTACCGCCTGCTGTGCGGAGGCTAGCCCCCCGGCCACCGCCCAAAAAAGCCCGCAGAGTTTCAAAGGCAAAACTCCGCGCTACAAATACCACAAATACAATCGTCATGCCGTTTCTTCCTCAATCAGCAGAACCCGGCGTGTTGAATCCGTAACCGTGAAACGCCCGCCGGGAGCAAATCCGCGCACCCAAACGATCTCCTCCCCACTTAAAAGGACGGGCCAATTGTGACGGCGGCCGGCCGGAATCTTACGTTCCAGGAAAAGCTCCTTCAGCTTTCGTGGGCCACGGCGCCCTTGAGGACAAAAACGGTCGCCCGCGAGCCAATTCCGTACAACAAGATCTCCGGCCAGCTTGTCAAAATCAATATAAACGCCCTCATTACTATTATAGGGCCTTTCCGGGGCGGATCGTCCAGCATATTCTATAGTTCGAATCTTGAGTACTGCTCCGGGGATGTGCGCCTCGGCGGGCGGCGAGATGGAACAGAAAAAGCCAGAGGCCCTTTGCTCCAACTTCCTGGGACGGACCACAAGCCATTCAAATTCCCGGCTCGCTTCTATCCCAGCGGGCAGAAGGAGCGCCTTGCCGCTCTGGGCAGAGGTCGAGAATCGGCGCAGTTGCTCGATGTGCAGACTGGTGAGGCCATGCGGGCTGCCGCGGGCCGCGGAGATCATTTGCCGCAGAACCCGCCGCTGGAGGGAAGGCGGAAGCTCACCCAGCGCCCGCGTGGAAATTCGCTCTTCGCGCCCTTCGCGGATTCGCCAGGGGCGGGAAATCTCGGCGGCTTGGTGTTCAAGGTAGGCCTCATCATCGCGGGAGCGTCCGGCAAGGCTCGTGAGAAGCAAAACAATTTGGGGATTGAACTCCTTTTCAAGCAGGGGAAGCAACTGCTGCCGAATCCTGTTGCGGGTAAAGCGCGGATCCAGGTTGGAACGGTCCACGCGGAAAGCCACGCTCCGTCTGGCAATCTCTGTTTCCACCTCGGCGCGCGTGACGTTGAGGAAAGGCCGGACCACGCCGCCTTGCAGGGCGGGGAAAATGCCTCCCAGTCCGCGCGCTCCCGTGCCCCGCAGCAGCCGCATTAGGACTGTCTCCGCCTGGTCATTAGCGGTGTGGGCCGTCGCAACCCGGTCAAGTTTCCCCTGCCGGACGAGGGAAAAGAAATACCGGTAGCGAAGTTCCCGGGCCGTGGCCTCAAGGTTCCTCTTCCCATCTCGCGCCGCGCGGCCCACGTCCGCCCCGGCGTGGAAGAGCTCGATTTTTAACGCTTCCGCCGCCCCCGCCACGAAGCGCTCGTCCCCATTCGATTCTGCGTCGCGGAGGTGATGGTTGAAATGAACCGCCGCCGGACAAAACCCCATTTCATGCGCAAGCTGGCCAACGAAATGGAGCAGCAGCATGGAATCCGGACCGCCGGAAACAGCTACCCCCACCCGCTCGCCCGGAGAAAAAACACGCCCACGGCGCATTGCGAGTGACCAGCGGGAGTAGAGGTCCGATTGGCGCGGCATCCTGAGATGGAAGCTTTTCCGATTCCTCTGGCATTGTAACACTCCCAACACGCCCTGGGCGGTGTAGCAGAGTTTTGCTTTTAAAACTCTGCGGCCTTTCCATCTTGAATTTTTAGATTTTGGATCGGGCGTAGGGAGCTGCTTGCGAGAACCGCGCCTCCCCTCTGCCCTGCTGCCTCCCGGCTCCAAGCTAAAAATACCTATTTACTTTATTCTGGAGCGGGTGTAGGATGCGGGGCAAGTAGAAGGTAGGGTTTAACTTCGGAGCGCTCAAGGGGGTTTGAATGCTTAAGAACACAATCTCGATAGGATTGAAGATCCGGTTCGTCTCCATATCTTTTCTGCTGATTGTCCTCGCCTTTTACACGACTCCTCGCGCCTCGGCCCAGACCACCATTTCGACCGGCAGCATCATCGGGACGGTCACCGACCCAAGCGGCGGAGTGGTTCCCGGCGCTGCCATCACGATTACAAATAAGGCGACGGAACACGTCATGCACCTTGTGTCCAACAGTACGGGCACCTACAATTCGGGCGGCCTGCTACCGGGCAGTTATGTTGTTCGAATTGAGGCCAAGGGATTCAAGAGCGTCCTTCTGCCGGTCACGGTGCAGGTGGGCGTGACTTCTGCGGGGAACGTAGCTCTTCAACTGGGATCCTCCAGCACGGTGATCCAGGTGCAGGCGAGCAGCGTGGCCGTAAACACGGTGCAGCCAACGATTCAAGGTGTTCTGACCCGGCAGCAGATTTCGCAGTTGCCGATCGACGGCAGAAACTTTCTCGATCTGGCGCAGCTTCAGCCCGGCGTGCAGATACAGGATGGAAGCAATTTTGACCCCACCAAGGTCGGATTCTCTTCCATTTCCTTTGGAGGCCGGTTTGGACGCACGGCCAGGATTGAAGTGGATGGACTCGATGAGAGCGATGAAACGGTCGGCACGACAACGCAAAACATTCCAATGAGCGCCATTCAGGAGTTCCAGACAGAGCAATCATCGCTGGACCTCACCACTGAGCTGACGTCGTCCGGCGCGGTCAACGTCACCACGCGTTCCGGGTCCAATCAGGTTCACGGCGCCGCATTCTATTACGGACGCTGGCACAACGCCGCGGCCCGCATCGCTCCTACGGACCTGTTCTTCCGGCGGCAGCAGGAGGGCGCGGACATCGGCGCTCCGATCGTGAAGAACAAGGTCTTCTTCTTCGTCGATTGGGAGCACACGCGCCAGGACCTCGCACAGCCGATTCAGCTTAGCCCGCCCTTCAGCAGCCTTTCCGGTTCACTCAACGCGCCTTTTAAGGAGAGCCAGGCTGACGGCCGTCTCGACTGGCAGATCAAGCCCAACATCCACGCCTTCTATCGCTACACCTATGACATCAACAGTTCAGTGAAGCCGTTCATTCCCAATACCTTCTCTCCCTATCTCAATTACAATCACGCTCAAGACCACGCGGTCGGCTTGGACATCACCACTGGAAGTTTCACACATCAAATCCGTTTTGGCTTCGTGCGGTTCGCCAATGTGATCACGAACGCGGTGACATCGGGCTCCGGCATCTTTGATCCTGCCCCGAGCGTCACGCTGACCTTGGGCGGCAACTTCGATTGTATTGCCTCGGGTGCAGATAATTTCTGTTCCGGGCCTAACATTCTGGCGCCCCAGGCGACCCAGCAGCACGACCTGCAAAGCAAGTATGACGGAAGTTACATCCACGGCTCCCATATCTTCCGCTACGGATTTGGTTGGAACCGGATTCTCGGCGGGGGATTTGCTTCCTTCTTCGGCATTGCTCCGGTGGCGAACAACTCTTTCACGGCTGCGGACATCACTCAAGCTGCTAAGGGTCCGTTTCCTGGCGGGTCTTCCAACCCTCTGAATTACACCCCCGATTTCATGTTTTTCGGCAACGGCATCGGGTTTTCCACGGAAACACCACGCTTCGGTTTCCCCGCCGGCGGACAGTATGACAACCGCGTTCAAGCCTACTTTGGCGATACATGGAAGGTGAAGCCAAACCTTGTGCTCGACTGGGGACTCCGTTACGTGAGAGACACCGGCCGCGATGATGCGGACCTTCCCCCCATCGCCGTTTTGGCCCAATTCGGTAGCGCCGGTCTGGCGAAGTCCACTCACCAGCCCGACCTTAATTTCGCACCGCAGCTCGGCATTGCCTGGGATCCTTGGAAAAATGGCAAGACGGTGATCCGGGCGGGAGCAGGCCTGTATTATGAAAACGCGGTATTTAATAACGTCCTGTTTGATCGTCCCGCACGCTTGCAGAAAGGGCTCTTCCTCGGCAATGTGTCGGCCTCGTGCCCAGGTTCCACGTCAATTGCGCTTCCAAATGGCACGAACTATCCACTGAATGTCTGCGGTCAGCCCATCGGCTTGGTGGCAAATCAGATTGCGGCGGCCCAGACAGCATACCAGGCGGCGACAAAATCCGCCGGGCCCGCCGCCAATGGTGGCTATATTGGGAATGCATTGCAAGATAGCTCAGGAACGACTGGAACCAACCTCATCGGACCGGACTACCGCACGCCATTTTCCTGGCAGTTCAATGTGGGCTTTGAGCATCAACTCCATCCGGGGACGGTTCTGAGAGTTGATTACCTCCGCAACGTGTCACTCCACTACCTGCTTGCTTATGATACGAACCATGTGGGCGCCGCGCGCTATCTCGATAAGAACGCGGCGTTGAACGCCATTAATGCCACGAACGAGGGATTCGGCTGCCCCGACGGGCCCGCCGGGGTTAACTGCGCCATTGCTGCTGGCGCTGCTATCTCTAATTATGCTGGTAAGGGCATGGATTCGGGCGCTGCCCTCGGCGGCGGCCCGAACTGCAATTGTGCGTTTCCCGGCATCAACCCAAAGGTAGGCATCAACCAGATGCTTTTCCCCATCGGGCGGTCTGTCTATAACGCTCTGCAGGCTTCATTGCAGCAGAATGTGGACCGGCCCCTGCCCTTGGTCAAGCATTTGAGTCTCGAAGCATCCTATTCTTTGTCGCGCTTTGATGGCATGGCAACCGACCAGGATTTTATAACCAACGCCACGGATTTCGACAACATCAACCATTATTTTGGTCCTTCGAGTCTCGACCGCACCGACCAATTCTCGTTTGGCGGTGTCGGCACGCTTCCCGGCGGCTTTCGTCTAAGTCTAATTGTTCACGCCTACACCTCTCTACCGCAAACCCTAACGATTCCACCTGGCCCTTCGCTAACCCCTGGGTCGGCGCAAATTTTCATTTCTGACCTCACCGGCGATGGGACTTCTGGCGATGTGCTGCCCGGCACGAACATCGGCTCCTTCGATCGTCAAGTCAACGGTGGGAACATCAACAAGTACATCACCGCGTACAACAACAACTACGCCGGGAAACCCACGCCCGCCGGCATGGCGCTTGTAAACGCCGGGCTGTTCACAGTGTCGCAGTTGCAGCAGTTGGGTGCGGCGGCGCCTAAGCTGGCCATGGCGCCGGCTGGACAGGTCAATATGGGTGGCTTGTTTACGAGCGATCTGATGCTTACGTATGTCTTTCATCTTAACAAGCTCTGGGGGCGGCTTGGCGAGGAAACCACTTTCGAGCCGAGTGTTTCCATCTTTAACTTGACCAATTCGGCCAATTATAATTTTGCGGACAATCTGTTGCTTACCCAGTTGAATGCCGTCGGGGATACGACTCCCGGCGCCCCCAACAGCACAACGTACAAACAGCTAGGTCCCAACCGCGTGCTGCCTGGCTCGGGAACGTTCGGACTGGGAGCGCCGCGTGTACTCGAATTCGGCGGCAAGTTCACGTTCTGACTGGTTGGTTGAAAAATCTCCGGAAAGACGGGTCGGCTTGTGAGCAACAGCGCGCGGTGAATTGTGGCGCCTAAAGCTCGCAAGGATCGCTGAGCTTGTTCGAATGACACAATCTGTGGGTGATGCCTTCGCGGCTACACCGCTTGCTGTGCGGCTAGCCAATGAAGCTGTGAAAAAAATTAACAACGCATGTCATCCTGAGCGAAGCGAAGGATCTACGCTTTTTCTGAGACTGCGCTCAGAAACTGTGGCCCTTTGTGGGGCCACAGTTTAACGCAGGCGCGAAGCGCTCATGGAGTGCGGCGGCTTGCCGCCGCTTTGCAGGGGTGCCGCTTGCTGCGCCATGGTCGGGCAAACCCCGCCCCTACGAAAGCGGGAGCAAGCTCCCGCACTCCAAAACATCTGCGGCGCGGGCTACCATCGACATTTTTTGTCGATGTTTCGCCCTAGTGTCATACTGAAGGGGCATAACTATGGTGATCTTAAGCGCCGTTGCCAAGTCCTCAACCGCCTGATCCGTGAAACTGGTCTGCCGCGCTGGCACATTAAGAAGCGTGCGGCCGGCTTCGGTCTCACGCTGCACCAGGACAAGCGGCCGTGGACGACCCCCGGCCTGCTGCTCTCGACGCCAAAAGTGATTGACAGATTCCCCTGGCTCTCTTAAACTCATAAGACCCCATGAAACTATCACCAAAGCGCAAACCCGCTCTCCTTCTGCCCACGCGCGCTGAATTCCGCATCTTACAAGTGCTGTGGGAAGTTGGTCAGGGCACGGTGGAGGACGTTGTGCGGCGGCTGCCGTCTAATCCGCCGCCGAATTATAAGACCGTGCAGACCTTGCTGCGCATCCTCGAGCAAAAGAAGTTTGTGCGCCACACCACCCGCGGCAGGGTTTTCATCTTCGTTCCGTGCGTTACTCGCGAAGAAGTTGGCCGGCTATCAGTCCGCAATTTGCTCCAGCAGAACTTCGGCGGTTCGCCTACGGAACTTATGGTGAATCTGTTGGAAGGCGGCCCGATTGAGGAGTCAGAACTGGACGAGCTTGAAGCATTGATCCGGCGTCATCGCATCCAAAAAAGCCTGGGTTCGCAGGACTGAATACTGTTTTACTCCGGGCGCATCGCCAGACTGAGGAGCATTCATGGTATCCCTGCATTTGGGGCTTCCAGCATTCAGCCTTTTCGCTACTTACTTTATTCGTATTTTAGCCGCGTATCTGCTCTGCCTGGCGGTGAGCCATCTCTGTGTCCGGCCTCGCGCGCGCTTTCTTGTCTGGATTTCATTTCTTTCCGGCGCCGGAGTTTACTGGATGTTTCTGTTGGCGATGCATGCCTTCGGAGAACCAGGGGTAGGACATGCGGCAATAGCAGCCAGTCATCGGGCATTCACTAGTTCCTTAGGTTTTGCAAGCTGGAGCATTCCCTCGGCATGGAGCGGAGGCATTGGGGATGCCGCCCGGGTTCTGGCGTGGGGGTATGCCGCGGGCGTCGCGCTTCTGATTTTTCGGATGCTGCGTCAACGCATCCAGCTCCGGCTGGTTCTTCGGCGTGCCACGCCGTCCTCCAAAGAACTCGACCGCATTTTTAATGATCTGCGCCGCTGGACTGGAACGCAATACTGCCGCGTTCTAATGCTTCCCGGCTTAACCTCTCCGGCAACGGCCTATACCTGGCGCGCACGAATCCTGCTGCCTGAATTCATTGAGTCTTACCTTGATAACGCTCAACTCGGAGATGTCCTTTGCCATGAATTGATCCACGTGAGGCGCCGGGATTATCTCTGGGGAACGCTCGCTGGCATAATCCAGTGCGTCGCGTTCTTTCATCCTGCGGTCTGGCTTGCATTACGGCATCTTCATCGCGAGCGCGAATTGGCGTGCGATGCGGCAGTGATTCGAGAGCGCCGGGGCCGGAGACCCGATTATGCCGAATGCCTCACGCGCCTGACTCGTGTGCGGCTGGCGGCAGAGCGAAGCCTTTCGACCATTAATTTCGCCACATCCGGCTCCTTTCTCAGCTTGCGAGTCCGAGCGCTGTTGGTGGAGACGAGCCGGCCTTCCTGGTGGAAACGCGGAGCGGCCTTGATCACCAGCGTCGTTCTGCTGGCGGCGTTTACAACGTTTTGGCCTGCGCTCGCAATTATGCTTCGGTTTGCTCCCCCTGCTGTTACGGCGGCGCTACATCCCGGAGCCGGCATTCGAGGGCATCGCCGCACGTTGCGTCACCACTCCCTCCGCTCCATCAAGAAAGAAGCTAAGATGAGCCACCCGCCGATCCTAACCACACCTGAAGCCGCTTCGATAGCGGCCCAATCCACATTGTCCGCCGCCGTTGCAACAGCTCACGCTGCCGACGATAAGGGTTTCCACCCAGTGATTCCTGAATCAGTGCAAAAAAGTGATTCAGTGAATCATCCTCGCACGGCCGTATCGACTCCGCCGGTCTCTGGAGAGCC
>JBOGJX010000187.1:0-5399 GCA_050745285.1 Terriglobia bacterium | reverse complement strand
AGAAAGGCGGACCATCCGAAAATTTGCAGAAGCGCATCGGCCGCATAAGACCCGGCGATGCCCACCCAATTGTGCGCCGAACCGGTTGCCACGGAAGTATCAAACGAGGGGTCCATCCGGTGGTAGGAGGCGAGGCTCAGAAGCAGCAGCAGGCCGAGGACACTGAGGAGAAAACCAGCCAACTCAAGACGGCGGCGGCCATCGAGGATTGGAGGCTTAACGCGAGGTTCACGCGCCCGGCTGGCGGAGGCAGAGGATTGCATATTCAATAGAGGTTACGGATCCCAGGTGTCCGATACGAAAAAGCGCGCGTCCGGTATTCTGAGATATTCAAAGTGCTACACTCCAGGGCAAACCCCTCAGGGTTGTCAGGCCGCTGGCACTCAAAACCTGACGCCTGGAACCTAACCTATCGATGCAATCCCAATCCTAGCGCCAATACTAGCACACCCAGGGCAATCCGGTAAATGATAAAGGGCTTGAACGTGCGGGTCTCGAGGAAGCGGATCAGCCAGCCGATCACGAAGAATCCCACCACCGCGGAGACAATGATGCCGGCGAGAAACGGCATGCGCATGTCCGGCGGCAAGCCACCCGCTTTGTGGACCTCATGGGCCTTTAACAATACGGCTCCGGCGATGATGGGGGTGGAAAGAAGGAAGGAGAAGCGCGCCGCGGTCTCGCGCTTCATATTGCGGAGCAGCCCGGCGGACATTGTGCTTCCCGAGCGCGAGACCCCCGGAATCACGGCAAAGGCCTGCGCAATGCCCACGATCACCGCGTCAAACAAGGAAACTTCCTTGAGTGATTCGTTATCGCGCGTTAATCTCTCCCCGGCCCACATCACTAGCGCCACGACGATGAGCGCCACGCCGATGACCAACGGATTGCGGAACGCGGTGTCCGCTTTCTTCTCAAACAGCACCCCGGCGATGGCGCCCGGAATCGTTGCGATGACAAGCAGCCAGAAAAGCCTCCGGTTCTCGCGCACGTCAGGGTCCTTTGAATCGCCCAGGCCGGCCGCGGCCATGATCATATCCACCCACATCCTCCAGAAATACACGAAGACGGCAAGCAGCGTGCCCGCGTGCAGCGCAACGTCAAACGTCAGCCCCGGATCTTTCCAGCCCAAAAACCAGGGAAAGAGGATCAGGTGTCCCGTGCTTGAAATGGGAAGAAATTCCGCGATGCCTTGAACGATGGCAAGAACAATAGCTTGGTAAAGGGGCATGAATGGTCCTCGTCAGGAAAGCAATCTTGAAGAGCTCGTTTTTTTGCCAGCAATCAAAGATTTTTCGGTAGAGAAAATGTTCCGGCGGCGCAAACTTTTCTCCGCGCAAGAGCCCACTCACGCGAGCGCCGCTTTCAACCGGGAATACGTCGAGTTTCCTTATTTTGTCATCGACTTTTCAGGCGTCAGAAGTTCGCGCCATAACTGTGGTAAGGCTGGGCCTCAGCACGAACACCAAAGTTCAACGCTCTACTTGCCTCGCCCGGCTAAATCGTGGCCAATGTTCTGTCAGATATCTTCGCTTGCAAGATTCTAATGATTTCTACAAGCTCAACGTCTGCGCTGGCCTGCAATCCGAGGCAGGTCGCGATGCCCGCCGTATCGGTACTCACACGCTCACGCAAAACGAGCTGAAGGTCCGGGCCATTCTGCTCCAGGCGGTAACTGTGAATGTGCATTGGATCTCCGAGCCGTGCTGGCTTTTCGAGATGCCCAAACGAGAACTCCCGTCGCATGTATTCGAGGAGCCGGTCTTGCACAACCAGCGTTAGGTGCCGATTGATGTGTTCAAACGTCTGGATTTTGTGATGGAGCTGTACCAGTATCGTCTTCGCTGTCATTTTCCAGTTGATACCGAATGATTTGGGGTTGTTCACGTCAATCTTTGGAACTCTGACACCCGCCATTGCAAGGAATCGCTGACGTTCTGGCCAGACCGTTCCTGTTGTGTCAAGCGTCTGAAATTCGATTCCCACAAAATCGACCACCTTCCTCTTCTTGGCAGACACGAGAAAATAATCAACGCTGCCACCAGGAACCGTTACTTCTCCAACGATATGTAGCTCATTCCCTGGCTCGTGAAGTGTGAGAAGATGCAAGCAATCCGTGAATACTTGTCGCCGCTCCAAAAGACGAAATGGGCAGATAACAACACCTTCGTTCTCTTTGCCATATTGCACTGTGCATGTGCCGATGGAGATTTCAGGCTGGCTCTTTCTGTTTTTGAGGCATTTTCGTCCGAGGTACGGGCACTGTTGCTCCGTTACGACCTCCGACCAGTTCACCCGCGAATCCACACGCGCAGCATGGCCGAAAAGCTCGGTTATCTTGTTCTTCATAGCATCAGAGGAGGAAATGGCACCGCGCCTCGGCCTCTTGTAGGTAATTTCGTCCGAGGTCGACGCCAATGGATCTCCTGCCAAGGTAAAAGGCCACCACCATGGTTGTACCCGTTCCGCAAAATGGATCGAGGACAATTCCGTCTTGAGGACACGTTGCAAGGATGGGAATCTTACAGAGGTCTTCGGGATAGGGCGCGTAGTGTTCTCCCCTTCCTTGCGTGTCCTCTGGAATAATCTCCCATATATCCTTAGGCTTACTGCCGTTGGGATGATACTTCAGGAAGTAAAACCCATTATTTGCAAGCTCTTTCGCCCTGCCCGACACACGAGTCGAGTCTGAATGCGTCGTGCGCTGCTGCCCTCGGATAATCATCCGAAAATCTGCAAGCCGACCCATCCTAACTCCATTTAAGATGTCTTCTAGGGCAGAGAAAGCTGCGCTCTTCTCGGCTTCGCTCAAAGCGGTTGAAAGCTCGATTTGCCTTTTGTAGCGTATACCCGAAACGCCAGTTGCAGAAATGACGGTACCATTCTCAATGCGTGCTTTCTGAGGCGTTGAGCGAATCGCATCGGCATCGTAATAATATTTTGGCCTCTTCACAAAATGGAAAACATACTCGTAAACGTTGCGGAGTTTGTCGTTTGAATTGTCTAGACCACCCTTGACCTTGTGCCATACGACGGCGTTCCGCATAATCCAACCCTGCCGATCGCTCATTTCGATGGCAACGCGCCATGGGATGCCAAGGAGACTTTTACTTTGATAGCTATCGCCAATATTCAACCATAAAGATCCCTCTGGCTTCAAAACACGCTTAACCTCAGCAGTTACTGCGCACAGGTGTTTGACGTAATCTCGCCAGTCTGCTTCGAGACCGATACCCTCACTCGAATATTGCCGATGGCCCCAATAGGGTGGAGAGGTCATGCAACAGTCGATTATTTCAGCGGAAAAGTCCTTCAGAACTTCTAGCGCATCTCCGCATAAAAAGAACGGACGAACCGAAGCGCTTTTGACGTATGTTTCAACCTCAGATTGCGTTAGGACGTTCATTATTGCCCGGTTTTACTCAGCATTTCTTTGCGGGTAGCACACACATCGTGCTTCGTGTGATGCGTGCGGTCAATGGTTGGGTCAAAAAAGCACCTCCTCGCAGAGAGAACCAGCACCGATTGCCTCCGCGGCCGGCACAATTGTCCTTTCCCACCTTTTCTGCGTTTAGACTTACAGTCCGGAGCGGCCCTAATCCAAAATCGTTACACTTCCATAATCACGGGCAGGATCATAGGGCGTTTGCCGAGTTCCTGATCGAAAAATTTGCGCAGGGCAGAGCGGATTTTATCCTTTACCACGCCCCAGTCGCCCATTTCTTCCAGGTTGGATTTTTCGAGGGTTTCGCGGATCATCTGGCGGGCCTTCTCCACGAGGTCGTCCGCTTCGTTCAGGGGGATGAAGCCGCGCGAGACAATCTCTGGCGGCCTTTCCAATTGTCCGGAGTACTTATTAATAGCGAGGATAGGGATCACGATGCCGTCCGAGGAGATGCGGCGGCGTTCGCTCAGAATCACGTCGCCCACTTCGTCGAGCGTCCCAACGTCAATGCAGACGCGCCCCACGGTGACGCGGCCATTGCGGCGCGCCCCTTGCTCGTCGAACTCCAGCACGTCGCCGTTTTCGAGCAGGAAAACCTCTCCGGAAACCGCCGCCAGCTCCTTCGCCAGCGCCACGTGGCGGGCGAGTTGCCGGTACTCGCCGTGGATAGGAATAAAGTATTTTGGCCGCACCAGGTTCAACATCAGCCGCTGCTCTTCCTGGCTGCCGTGGCCGGAGACGTGCACGGGCGGATGGCTACCGTCGTCATAATGCACGCGCGCGCCGCGGCGGTAGAGGTGATCCATCATGCGGAAGATGGACTTTTCGTTGCCGGGAATAATGCGGGCCGAAAGCACCACCTCGTCGCCCGCCTCCACGCTGATCCAGCGGTGGCGGTCAACCGCGATCCGCGCCATGGCGGACATCGGCTCGCCCTGACTGCCGGAAACCACCATGGCCACTTTATGGGGCGGCATCTTCTTCACGTCCTGCGGTTGCACGAGCAGACCGGGCTCGATATGCAGGCGCCCCATCTGCTGCGCGATCTCCGAGTTCTGATGCATGCTGCGCCCGATATAGCACAGCCGGCGGCCGTGCTCGCGCGCAAGGTCCGCCACAATCTGCTGACGGTGCATCGACGTGGCGAAGCAGGAAATCAGCACGCGCCCTTTGGCTTCCGCCATCACTTCGGACAGGCGCTCGCGCACGGCGCGCTCCGAAGGCGTCATGCCGGGGCGCTCGACGTTCGTCGAGTCCGAGAACAGCGCCAGCACGCCCTTGCGGCCGTAGTCAGCCAACGTGTGCAAGTCACTCACGCGCTGGTCGGTAGGTGTAGGATCGAGTTTGAAGTCGCCCGTATGAATGATCGTGCCGACGGGCGTGGTAATCGCCAGCGCGCCCGCGTCAATAATGCTATGCGTCAGATGAATGAATTCCACGTGGAATGGCCCTACGTCAAACGGAGCGCCGGGGCGCATCTCGCGCAGGTCCACCGAATCCGCCATGCCGTGCTCGCTCAGGCGCGACCGCGCCAGCGCCAGCGTGAAGGGAGTGCCATAGACGGGCGCGTCCACTTCGTCCAGCACGTAGGGAAGCGCGCCAATGTGGTCCTCGTGACCGTGCGTGAGGAGGATCGCGCGCAGGCGGCTTTCGTTCTGGCGGAGGTAGGTGATATCCGGGATGACCACGTCCACGCCCAGCAACTCCGCGTCGGGAAAGACCACCCCGCAATCCACCACCACCATGTGGTCACCATACTCGATGGCCATCATGTTCATGCCAAACTCGCCCAGGCCACCGAGCGGGACGACTCTTAATTTGTTCGTTGACGGTGAAATACGATTATCTCCAATAAAATCAAATTCTTTACATCGTAACACATCTTCCCGGCGCGGCGCAGGCGGGTAGCCTACGCCAGCAACTCGCTGAAAGGAGCCTCTGCAAACCATCATTC
>JBOGJX010000186.1:0-2291 GCA_050745285.1 Terriglobia bacterium | reverse complement strand
TGCTCGGCCAGATCACCCCTGACAAAGGCTTTACACTTTCCCTCACACTCCCCCGCTGACCTCGAATAACTAGCATCCAGCATCCTGGATTGTCTCTCGTCAGACCGCCATTTAACAATTGACAGGGCGCCGTGTCGAAGTAAATTCATAGGGTTCTTAATTTCGATGCCGATCACGTTTCATGAGTGGCCGTTTCTTTCACTCGCTTGTGAGAGCCAGGTTGTTGCTCGGAGTGGTAGTCCTGGGTCTCTACAGCAGGGCGCTGAAAACAAAGGAGAATTGTTCAGCAACGTGCTGACCGACCTAGGCAGCGTGGCAATGCTCCACACACGCCATCTGTCCGCTCATATGATTCGTAAGATTGTCCGCAAGGGAGGCGAATAAAAATGGTTCTTAACCGGCGAGGATTTTTCAAAGACAGTCTTGCCGCGAGCTTAGCATTCGGTTACCCTCCGTGGCCGGGTAAAATCCAGCGCGGTCAGCACCACGGCGAGGTTGAGCGTGTGGCCGAGGCGAGTTCAGGCAAGGCTCCGCGACAAGGGGATATGGTTCTCTTCCCCCTCGACGATCATGCTATTCCGTGGCGCGACAATCTGAAGCTGACGCTCGAGCGCCCTCGAAAATATCCTGGAAACCCAATCATAAAGCCCGGTCCGATCGAAGGTCCCGATGGCTACGAGTGTGACGTATACGGCACCGTTATTAAACAGGGTTCGAAATTTCGCATGTGGTATCTGGCTGGTCCGCGGGTTGACAGCCGGATTCCAGGCGATGCTGAGCGCTTGGAGTTCTATCGCCCGGTGGCTTATGCGGAAAGCGCAGACGGCATCCATTGGGACAGGCCGGATTTGGGTCTCGTAGAATTTCGCGGGAACAAAAATAACAACCTTGTGCTGATCGAGCCTGCCAGCGAGCCGTTTGCCCGTCCTATGGATTTCATCGCCGTGTTTTACGAGCCTGAAGACCCGGACCCGAACCGCCGTTACAAAATGGCGTATATCACGTATTTCTCTAAGGGTCGGCGGAACCTGTGTGCCACCACGGCAACAGCGGTCAGCCCGGATGGGCTGCGCTGGAAGTTGGTAAACACCAAGGAGTTCACCCATGGCAATTTTGAGAACACGTCGTTGACGAAGTTCGACGGCCTGTACTATCTTTCCGGTCAGAATTTGCCTCCGCTTGACGGCAGTTTGCCGGATGGCTCACCGGCGGGCCGGGTGATGAAGGTCTTCTTCTCTCCGGACTTCCGGCACTGGTCGAATGGCCGGGCGCTTGCCTTCTACCGCGCTGACTACGTGCCGGAGCCCACATCCTATGGCCAGGAAGTCCACATGGGAGCCGGGCTGTGGAACCGCGGAAACGTGATTTTAGGGTTTTATGGCCAATGGCACGGAAACACGATTATCAGGAGTCCGAAAACTCCTGGGGTCCCGCTCAAGGGATTGAAAATAGATTTGGGCCTTGTGGTGAGCAACGACGCCATCCACTATCGTGAGCCTGTGCGAAATTTTGTGATGGCGCCGCACGGCGGCCCTGAGGATTGGGACTCGGAGGGGGTTCTGCAAGGCAACGCTTTTGCCAACACCGACACCGAGACTTACATCTGGTATAGCACTTGGGATACCAGCAGGCCCAACACCATACCTCCACTGCCCGAGCAGCTTTCGGAAAGTTTGCTCCGGAAGAGAGGTATCGGCCTGCTGACGATGCCGCGAGACCGCTTCGGTTACTTTACGAAATTATTATCCGTATCGGAAGAATGTGGGTCAAACGTGAAGCGGGGCGCCAGTTGCGTAACCCAATCGATCCGATTGCGGCGGCCTGCTGAACTGTATGCCAACGTGGATGATGTTTCTTCCACTTTGGCGCTGCAGATCGCTATCGTTAACGACGCGGAACAGCCGCTGCCGGGCTATACGTCAGAGTTGAGCGAAAGTTCCCTGAAGGCCCGAGTGCGGTGGGAAGGGGCGAAGCTGATACCCGCCAACACCCCGTTCCGAATTAAGGTCACATGGCCCATGGAGGTGGATCATCCGAAACTCTACGCTCTGTATGTCGAGCAAGAATAGACGAAGCGACGATTCAGCAGCGACCGCGAAGAGGAGTCACGTGGAATTATCACAATCCTCCGTACAGTGGAATCCTTTCATGGCTTATCAGAGGGTCATGTCGCTTTGCGACACCCGCAAAGCATGAAAAGAGTTCCGGCAGGGCATGGCTTCAGCCATGCCGTAGGCGCTGCCCCCTCACCCCCATCCCCTCTCCCTTTGGGAGAGGGGGGACCACGAAGT
>JBOGJX010000185.1:0-7202 GCA_050745285.1 Terriglobia bacterium | reverse complement strand
TGCCGCTCGCTGTGCGGAATGGCTTTGCCATTCCGAGGCTGCGTTCTTCATGTTTTCAGGTCCGGCCGGGCTGTGCCTGGCCGGACCTGAAAGAGAGTTAGGGGTTGCGGTCGGGAAGCCATAGGCTTCCCGCACAGCAGGCGGCGCAGCCGCAGGGCGAGATCAATGCCAGCCGGCGGTGAGGAAGCCGCCGCTACAACGACCATGCTGAGATCCATCGTTCATTTTTCGCTGCATTTCCGTGGCATCGTCATCGCGCTGGCCTGCGCCGTGCTTGTCTACGGTGTTTACTCGCTTCCTACCGCACGCTATGACGTTTTCCCGGAATTTGCTCCGCCGGAAGTGCAGATTCAAACCGAAGCGCCCGGCTTGGCGCCACAGCAGGTTGAGGTTCTTGTCACCCAGCCGATTGAGAACGCCATCGTCGGTGTGGCCGGGATTGAATCACTGCGGTCCGGTTCTATCCAAGGACTTTCCGTCATTACCGTGGTGTTTCAAGACGACAGCAACGTTTACCGCGACCGGCAGGTTGTAGCCGAGCGCCTCGCGACGGTGGCCGGGCAACTACCAGCCGGTATTACGCCGTTGATGACGCCACTCACTTCTTCAACCAGCACCGTCCTCGAAGTGGGGCTTACATCGAAGACACTATCCCTCATGGATCTGACCACGGTGGCCGATTGGGTGGTGAAGCGGCGCGTGCTGGCGGTTCCAGGCGTCGCTAAAGTTGCGGTGTTCGCGGCAAAGACCCGGCAAATTCAGATTCAGTTCGATCCCGAGCGGCTCATCCAACACGACGTCACCGTAAGCGACATCATCGCCGCGGCGCAGCGCGCCACCGGGATTCGCGGCGCCGGATTCATCACTACCGCCAATCAGCGCATTACTCTTCAGACGCAAGGTCAGTCTCTGACACCGGCGGAGATCGCGCGCGCGGTACTGGCGCACCGCAATGGGGCGAACCTGACTTTGGGTGATGTTTGCAACGTGGTGAACGCGCCGGCCCCGCCCATTGGCGCCGCGACGATCATGGGAAAGCCCGCTGCGCTCTTGATGATTTCCGCGCAATACGGCGCCAACACCATCCAGGTGACGCAGCGGCTTGATGAGGCGCTGGCGGAATTGCGCCCGACCCTGGCAGCGCAAGGCATTAAGCTGGACACCAACATCTTCCGGCCCGCCTCCTTCATCGAGACAGCGCTGCACAACGTCCGATCTTCACTCATCATCGGCGCAATCCTGATCGTAATTATCCTGTTCCTTTTTCTCTTCAACCTCCGCACGGCGGCAATCTCTTGCACGGCGATTCCGCTTTCTCTTCTCGGCGCCGTGATCATCCTGGAGCGTTCCGGTCTGAGCTTGAATACGATGACGCTCGGCGGTCTGGCCATTGCCATTGGCGAGGTTGTGGATGACGCTGTGATCGACGTGGAAAATATTTACCGGCGTCTTCGTGAAAACCGCTCCCTACCGGCCCCGCGCCCGGTATTCCGCGTGGTGCTGGACGCCTCGATCGAGGTCCGTAGCGCGGTGGTTTACGCGACGTTCGCGGTGATTCTGGTCTTCTTTCCTGTTCTCACTCTCTCCGGAGTAGCCGGGCGCATTTTCTCCCCGCTCGGAGTGGCCTATATCTGGGCCATTCTCCTCTCGCTGGTGGTTGCGCTCACGGTAACGCCCGCGCTCTGCATGATCCTGCTGGCGAACCGCGACCTGCCGAGCCCGGACCCACCCTTTCTACGCGTGCTGAAGCGGGGATACCGCAGACTCTTGTTGGGAGTCGAAAGGGCCCCCGTCGTGGTGATGGCGGCTGTTGGCATCGTGATCCTCGTGGGCGTCCTCGTGCTACCAACGCTCGAAGCATCATTTCTGCCGCAATTACACGAAGGGAACCTGACCGTGCACATGACGATGGTTCCTGGAACATCCATCCAACAGTCGCTGCGCCTGGGCGGACGCGTGACGGAGGCGCTGTTGAAGGTTCCTTCCGTGCGGCTGGTCGCGCAACGTGTGGGAAGAGCGGAGCTGGGTGACGACACCGGCGGTACCCATTCCAACGAATTCGAGGTGGCCTTGAAGCCCTTGAGCGGAAGCCAATACGCCACCGCTCTGGCGATGATTCGCAAGGCGCTTGGCAAATTCGCCGGCGCGACTTTCTCGGTAAATAATTTTCTCGTTGAGCGCATCAATGAGACGCTTTCCGGATACACTTCGGGCGTGGTCGTCAACATTTTCGGAAATAATCTGAACGCTCTGGACAAAGAAGCGCGTGCAGCAGCGCGCGCGCTGGCGGGCATTCGGGGCGTATCGGCGGTTCAGCTTCAATCTCCCCCTGGTATGCCACAACTGCTAGTCCGGCTGCGGCCGCAGGCGATCACGCGATGGGGATTCGATCCCGTGCAGGTGCTGGACGCCGTGCGCACCGCTTTTGGCGGCGACGTGGTGGGACAGATTTATGATGGAAGCCGGGTGTTTGATGTCTCCGTCATCCTTAATGCCAAGGACCGCCGAAGCGTCTCCCAGATTGGTGATCTGCCGCTGCGCGGGCTGGACGGCAATTACGTCACGCTCAGCCAAGTCGCCGATATTTACGAAGTTTCAGGACGCTACATTATCCAGCATGAAGGCGCGCGCCGCGTAGAAACTGTCACCTGCAACGTGCAGGGCGGCGATATGAACGCCTTCCTCGCGACGGCGCACAAGCGTCTTGCGCGAATTTCATTTCCTCCCGGAACGTATGTGGCCTTTGGGGGAACGGCGCAGGCCCAGGCCCGCTCTCACCATGAACTACTGATTCACTCACTGCTCGCAGGACTTGGCATTATTCTTTTGCTTTCCATCGTAATGGGCAATTATCGCAACTTGCTTTTGGTCCTCCTCAATCTGCCTTTTGCATTGATCGGAGGCGTCTTTGCCGTGTGGGCTACCGGCGGCGTTCTCTCGCTCGGTGCGCTCGTCGGATTCGTAACGGTGTTTGGGATTACACTGCGCAACTCCATCATGCTGATTTCGCACTACGAGCATCTGGTAGGCATCGAAGGGATGAATTGGGGCCTGGATGCCGCGTTACGCGGCGCCTCGGAGCGCCTTGCGCCTATCCTGATGACCGCTCTCGTAACCGGACTCGGGCTGCTGCCGCTCGCGCTCGGCAGCGGCGATCCCGGCCGGGAAATCGAAGGCCCCATGGCGATTGTAATTCTGGGTGGATTGATTACCTCCACGGTCTTAAACCTTTTGGTGCTCCCCACACTCGCATTACGGTTCGGAAGGTTCGCGCCACAAGATCAAACCGAGCCTTAGCCGGTCGCGCGGGATACGGCAATCGCGCAAAAACTAATCCCTGAAATGGCAAACGGCCTCACGCAAAGGCGCGAAGCCGCAAAGTTCCGCAAAGCAAGTGGAGGGTTCCTCTTTGCGTGCCTTGGCGTCTTTGCGCCTTTGCGCGAGGCCGTGCATTCTCACTTGCGCCGTGGACCACATTGCGGCGCCGCTAGCGCGGCTCAATCCAAAATTTAAAATCCAAAATGCGAAAGGCCCGCGGCACACAGTCCGTGCCGTGGCCACCACTACAATCCAAAATCTAAGATCCAACTTTGCACGCACGCGCCTGTTTTCTCTGCCTAAACAACATGCCCAAGCCCAACAATCCCGTGCCGAGCAGCAGCAAGCTGGCCGGTTCCGGCGTGGCTTCGAGCTGGCCGCGAATCTCACCGCCGGGAAACGCCGTTGAATGAACATTCACATAAAGTTGTCCGCCCTCAAGGTATCCAACTTCGGTTGCGGTGATGCTGAAATCTTGAGCCGGAATGCTGCCTGAGGTTGCGCTGGGCACCCCGGTGAACGGGAATAGGACCCCAGCGTTTGCACCAGGAAGCGAGGGGCCGTGGATATGCGCTGCGGTTGCATTCCCATCAAGACCGCTGAAACTTAGATTCACCGTGATCATTGTGGCCGCGTTGTTCAGGTCGACGGTAGCAATGCCGGTAGCGGTTGAATTCGTAGGCGGTACATCCTGGGACCCGTTAAGGTGTGCCGCGAAAATCTGGTCGGCTTTAGCACGGGGAGTCCACAGAACAACCACTGCGATCAGACACATCAAAACCAAAATTTTCTTCATCTCATGCGCTCCTTTATAAAGATTTTGCTGGGTAGCGCAGATATGCTAAACCACAGCATGTCTGCTCCACCCCGGAATTCTGAGCGATAACCTTACCCACCCGTCCTCTAAATCCAAAATCCAAGATGTGAAAGGCCCACGGCACAAAATCCCAAACCTTCTCTCGACGCCGTCATTGCCCCGCCGTCGTTGCCGAAGGCGGCAGCTTGGGATAAAATTAACGCTCGCGGCCGAACTGCCACGACCGCTTCCAATAAGCATTCTCGCAACAATAAGGGGAACATCTTGGCTGAGTCCTTTGGAAGATTGTAGAATTTTTTTGGGAATTTCTTGGAAAGCGATTAGGAGATTCTCGAAGGGCGCCAAAGGAAGCTTATGAGCTTGAAAAGCAAGCAGTTGGAATTCGGCCCCTTTCGGCTCGATATCGCCAACAATCTCCTCCTGCACGACCAGAAACCCATTCCGCTCGCTCCCAAGGCCTATGACACGCTTCTCTTTTTGCTCCAAAACTCCAACCGTCTCGTAACCCGCGACGAATTGATGAAGGCTGTCTGGCCGGATAGTTTTGTCGAAGACGGGAATTTATCGGTCAACATCTTTCAACTGAGAAAGGCGCTGGGAGAAACGGAGGGGGGGCGGCCTTACATCGAAACTGTTCCGAGGAAGGGATATCGCTTCATCGCGGAAGTAAGAACCGTGGACTTGGATATTTCTGGCGGTTCGCTTAGCGAGCCCGTCATTTTGCAGCCTCCGGAAGGGATGCGGCGCAAACCGCCGGCTGGCGAAGCGCCGGCCGTAGAGCCGGTTTTCTTAACCCCTGAACGGGGGAAGGGTGGCGCCGGCACGGCTGCCCACCAACCCGCACTTTCGGAAATCATCGCCTTTCCTGAGCACCGGCGGCCGGAACAGGCATCGCAGCCTCTAGCCTCTTCCGGGCTCCCTGGAACCGGCCCTGAAAAGAGTCACTCGCGGGACGCAGGATATCGCTGGGCGCTGGTCGTGGGTGTGTGTTTGGCCGCCACAGGCCTTCTGGTGGGATGGTTTCTGTGGCACAGTGCGCAGCGTGCACCCCAGTTGGTGCAGCACAGGCTGACTAGCTTTGCACCTGAAATGGCCGTGACCGCCGCGGCGATTTCTACCGGCTCGAAGTTCATCGCCTACGCAAACCCCAGTGGACTCTTCATTCAGGTGATCGCGACCGGTGAAACCCACTCGCTGGCGCTGCCTGCGCCGCATTTTGCAGTTTCAAGGATCAGTTGGTTTACGGATAGCGCAGAGCTGCTCATTGATGGATCGAGCCCGGTGGATGCCGCGCCGGGCATGTGGATCGTCCCTGTTATAGGGACTAACCGGCCCGTGGAGCTCGGCCCCTACCCGCCCGGCGCCTTGTCGCCGGATGGTTCGAAGATCGCCTGGGTTAATCGCGGCGGCGACGCGCCTGAGATACAACTGATGCGCTCCCAAGGAGGTGAAATCCATACTGTCGTAACTGGAAGTAGCGGAGAGACCTTCGGCGGCGTGAGTTGGTACCATGGCGGGCGGCGCCTCCTTTTCGTGCGCTACCGATGGAACGCGCAGTTTCGCCGCAATTCCGGTTCTATCGACTTCTACCGCTTGGCAAGCGGTAAAACCGGAACGGTCATGACGGACAACGACTTGGGTGGGGATGCCGTGAGCCTGCCGGATGGCCGTATTGTCTACTCGAAGATCCTCAGCGCAAACCCGGTCGCCTACGGCGCGGATTTGATGGAAGTGAAAACGGATCCTCAGACGGGAAGGGCCTCCGGCGCCTCAGAGGTGTTGGCGAAGTGGAATGCGCCGGTTACGGATCTCAGCGTAAACTCCGGCGGCACCCGGCTTGCTCTGCGAGACCTTGTTGCGCAGCACAACATTTACATGGCTGACTTAAAGGGCGGAGGAACAAGCCTGGCAAACGTGCGCCGCTTCAGCTTCGGCGTTGGCCGCGAGGATTTCCCCCGCGCATGGTCGCCTGACAGCCAGGTGGTCTTCCTCGACACCAACCGCAACGGAAACTGGCAGATCTACAAACGCGCGTTGGACAGCGAATCGGGTGCGCCGTTTGTCGATGGCCCCGAGGATCAATTTTCGCCTCGCGTGAGTCCGGACGGCGCGTGGCTATTGTACATTGAGCGGCCCGTAGATTGGCATGAACCGGAACCCGTCAACTTGATGCGTGTTCCGATTTCCGGCGGGTTGCCGCAGCCGGTGCTTAAGGCATCCCGTTTCTCGGAGTGGGGATTGCGTTTTGACTGCCCTCGCCAGGCCGGGATGCCGTGCGTGCTTGCCGAGCAGCAAGGAAAGCAGATCGTCTTCCGTGCGTTCGACCCGATGAAGGGCTTCGAGCCGCCTGCCAGCGGTATTGCCCGCTTTGAAGCTGACGGCATGGTGGACTGGGCCATCAAGCCGGACGGTTCGGGTCTTGCCTGGATTGAGCGGAATGTGAGGAACGCGACCATCCACCTTCTCGCGCTCACCCGCGGCCGCATAGGACTCGCGGCGGGAAGGCAGCGCGATGTTACTATTCAAGGTTGGTCCCGCCTGCACGCCATCAGTTGGGCGCCCGGCGGGAATGGTTGGTTTCTGATCTCGTCGTCCGAGGCGAACTGGACGCTGCTTCGTGTCGACCCACAAGGAAAACCCCATGTCCTGCTCAAGGTCCCAAGCAACTGGCCGCCTGACATTTACCCATCGCCCGACGGCCGCCATCTCGCATTTTCGGAGCAGAGTTTCGGCAGCAACGTATGGATGATCGAGCACTTCTAACCGGTCGCTCAAAAAAAACCGACATGCCATGCTGAGCGAAGCGAAGCATCTGCTGTGAAAATTCCGGTCAAAACAGTGGAAGGGCACGGCCAGCGTTTCCAAGAAAACGGCCGTGCCAGAAACGCCCTCACCCACCACTTCGTGGTCCCCCCTCTCCTAAAGGGAGAGGGGAGGGGGGTGGCGCTCACGGCATGGCTAAAGCCATGCCTTTCCGCTGTATTTTCATGGCTTCGCGGGTGTCGCAAAGCGACATGAACGACTGCTTTGTCCTTAATCCAGCGTCTAAGAAGAGCGGATTCTTCGC
>JBOGJX010000184.1:0-2650 GCA_050745285.1 Terriglobia bacterium | reverse complement strand
ATACACTCCACCCGCTGGCATGACCTGCGCTGGAGTGGACTAAGCGGATTGCTGGTTTAAGTACTCGATTCTGTTTTCGAGAGGCAGACCGTGGGGGAGTAACCCGGACCCCGCGTCTGCCTCTTTTATTTTTAATTTCCCCCCGTTGAACCAACCTCTGTCTATCTGCGCGATCGGGCCAAAATGGACTGGGTTCGTAGCAGCATAAAAATGGCGCAAGGGCGCTGCTTGCCGCGTCCGTCTGCAGCTACAACTTCCCTCCTAAGGACCCTCCGCAAAAGGTAACCTTAACAACTCTACCGCTAACGCAGATCCACGGCAGGCCCACGAGGCGCGCGCCGCCGCGAAGCGGCAGGAGGTGAATAGCCGTGGGTGAAACCCACGGAACGTGGCGCGATTCACCCCCGGACAACCCCGGAGAGGTTGAGTACCCTCAAAACCAGCCTAGCCAACGTGGGGCCCTTTCAGGGCCGTGTCCGCCTTTTCGGACCCTCACCGTGGGTTTTACCCACGGCTACTCGTGTCGCTCCCCTTCGGGGAGCCGATCCCACTTATTTTGCGGAGATGCCTAAGCATCGACAATCTCCGGCAAAGTCAGGTATCATTTTTATTTCGTGAAGATAAAAGGAGATCAATATATGGCGGACCTGGAAAGCAATAAGGAAACAAAAGAGTTTTACCTGAATATTCCCGCAAGGAGCGAAGCATTTTTTCTCAAGGGGGCGAATGCGCTTGGGTGGGGGATGCAGGACCGTCTGGCGAGGATATTCCAACCTGCATCGGGGCGAACGGTGATGCTGGCCATAGACCACGGTTATTTCCAGGGCCCGACCTCGGGGCTCGAGCGCGTCGATGTGAACATTGTTCCCCTTGTACCTTATGCCGATGCGCTGATGCTGACCCGTGGAATGCTTCGCAGCACCATCCCCGCCGCGAGTGGAAAAGCTATTGTGCTGCGCGCGAGTGGCGGACCCAGCATCCTGAAGGAACTCTCCAACGAGCAGATTGCCGTGGACGCGGAAGATGCGATCCGCTTGAACGCCTCGGCCCTGGCTGTGCAGGTGCATATTGGGGCCGAGTTCGAAACTCAGACGGTGCACAACCTCACACGGCTGGTGGACCTGGGCAACCGTTATGGGATTCCCGTGCTGGGGGTGACGGCGGTCGGCAAGAGCATGACCCGCGACGCCAAATACCTGCGGCTCGCGTGCAGGATTTGCGCCGAGCTGGGGGCGCATTTCGTTAAGACGTATTACGTGCCCGAAGGTTTCGAGACCGTCACCGCGTCCTGCCCGGTCCCGGTGGTCATGGCGGGAGGGAAAAAGGTTCCGGAGGCGGACGCCTTGCAGTTGGCTTACAACGCCGTGAGCCAGGGGGCCGCTGGAGTTGATATGGGACGCAATATTTTCCAGTCCGACGCGCCCGCCGCGATGGTCCAGGCGGTTCGCAAGGTTGTGCATGAGATGATGAAGCCGGAGCAGGCCTACGAGCTCTACCAAACGCTCAAAAATGAGAGGCACCGCAGGCACGAGGAGCGCGAGTGGCACAGCCAGAAGGAAGCGTTCGCCAAGGCGTGATCGATGCCTCAGAATCCCGTCAAAGAAGAGTTGAGGGGGCTTCGGCCGGCGCTTAGCGTGGGGATTCTGACCGCTGATCTGGCCAACCTTGGCTCCGAGATGGCAATGCTCGAAGGGGTGGGCGCGCGCCTCGCCCACTTCGATGTGATGGACGGCTGTTTCTGCCCGCAGATGACCATAGGCCCTCCCCTGATCAAAGCGGTAAAAACCAGCCTGCTCAAAGATGTTCATCTCATGATTTCCGAGCCCCTCGACAAGGTAAAGGACTACGCCGCAGCAGGCGCTGATATCATCACGGTTCATTACGAATCCAGCCGGCACATTCACCGGGTGCTTCAAACGTTGGGCGGCCTGACGAACGCGAATGGCCCAGCCCGTGATTTGATCCGTGGACTGGCGCTGAACCCAGGGACCCCGGTTGAGGTCATCGAACCACTGCTCGATGAAGTGAATCTGGTTCTGTTACTCGCCGTGAATCCAGGTTGGCCGGGGCAATGTTTTCTGGCTTCAACCCTCGGGCGTATCGCGCGAGTGAAGCAGATGATCGCAGGCGCGAACAAAGACATCCTTCTCGGAGTTGATGGTGGTATTACCCGCGATAACGCGGCGGAAATTGCGAAAACGGGTGTTGACGTGGTGGTGGCCGGGAGCGCGATCTTCGATGGGAAATCGCCGGAGCAAAACGCGCGAACTATGCTGGAAGTTCTCCGGCAGCAGGCGGGATAAGTACATAGCGCAGCTCGGTCTTTGGCCGCAATCTAAAGTCGCTGTCATGCTGAGTCCTTTGGCTTCGCTCAGGGTAAACTCAGCGAAGCACCTGCTCCGAAAATTCCGGTTAGGAGGACGGAAGGGCACGGCCAGCGTTTCCAAGAAAAACGGCCGTGCCGGAAACGCCCTCACCCACCACTTCGTGGTCCCCCCTCTCCTAAAGGGAGAGGGGAGGGGAGTGGCGCTCACGGCATGGCTAAAGCCATGCCTTTCCGCTGTATTTTCATGGCTTCGCGGGTGTCGCAAAGCGACATGAACGACTGCTTTGTCCTTAATCCAGCGTCTAAGAAGAGCGGATTCTTCGC
>JBOGJX010000183.1:0-3605 GCA_050745285.1 Terriglobia bacterium | reverse complement strand
GGGTGAGGGCGTTTCCGGCACGGCCCAATCTCGAGAAAACCGGCCGCGCCGTTTCATCCTATTAATCGAACCTTCAGGGCAGACCTCATGCGCCTGCGGCGCGCCACTTGGGACAAAACCAGCGCAGGGGCGCTGCTTGCCGCGCCTTCGGACACGCCATGGCGTGGCCCCTACAATTCGTGAAGCCCATCCTGTTATAGGTGGTCAAAGTCCGTCTGGCAATTATTGCCAAACGTAAACGAGTTGATGGTGATCCCCGGCGCAGTAGGCGTCAGAACAATGCCGTGGCTGCCGAAGGCAGGGTTCTGCACCAGGTAGTACATCCGTGACTCACGGACGTCGATGTACGAGTGGCCCTGAGCATCGAACCGCACGTCAACACCCTTGTTTTGCCGGGTGAGATCTTTGCCATCCTGGGTGATGTAGAGCCGCGAGGGGCGGCCGCGTGAGACGTTCATCACCGAATAGATTTCGCGCGCGTGATAGCGCATTTCGAGCTCACCGGGCGCGGATCCTCTTTTCTTGCCTTCGTAAATCATTCCGTTTTTGTTCGTCTTCCACCGCCCGGCAAGAATCACATGGCCGTCTTCAACCGATGCCGGCAGTTTGTAGTCAATCGTTTTGCCGTCGTGGTACCCCTCCGGGTTGGAAAGGATTCCGCGCTCTCCCCATTGCCCCACATACATCTCTGCGGTCTGGATTCCGCACTCCGGCCCAACGGCGTCCGATTCGGCAGGAATCGCGTAACTCGCAGGGAATTTAAGCCCCGGATGCGCCTCCTGAAGCAGTTTCTGAATGGCATGTTCAAAGGCGCTATCACCACCTTCCCCCACGCGATGGTAGCGCACCATGCCGTGGGCATCAATCAGAAAGCGATTCGGCCAGGAGTCGCTGTGATAGCGATTCCATATTTCGAATTTGTCATCCACCACCACCGGATAGGGAAGCCGCAATCGCTTGACCGCTTCACGCACGTTGTTGACGGAGTATGCGATATGAAACTCGGGATCGTGCACGCCGATAATCTCAAAACCATATTTGTGATAGCGCGCGTACCACTTCTTGTTGCCCGGAAAGGTGCGAATACAATTGATGCAAGTGTATTCCCAAAAATCAATCAGGACCACCTTCCCCCGCAATTTCTCCATCGTGAGGGGGCGGGAATTGATCCAGGTGATTCCTGTCGATCGGAGCTCTGGCCCTTGTTCGGCCGCGCTGCCTCCTTGCGGAGCGGGTGGTAGTCCCGGCCGCGTTTCGGCCGGATTGGCCGCGCCGGCCGCGCTCGCCGCAATTCCGCCCCCCGCCCCAGCACTCTCCGCTGGCTGGCCGCCTGGCATAAGTTGCACGGGACGAGGGAACTCCGGGGCCTTGAAGTTGACCTCTTCGAGCTCGCCCTCGAAGAGGTTTCCTTGTGGCTTGGCCGTCAGAGCAACCGTTGCAGCCAGGGCCACGCACACAAACATCATCAGACAGACTTTTTTCATTACCACTCGCCTCCGCATCCGGTTGAGTTTATAACGAATCGTCCGCAAAATCGAACCGCCTGATTTTGGATTACTTATGTTAAGTTCTCTTCAGATGTGTCAGGGCATGGCTTTAGCCATGCCGCAAGCGTGGCCTCCCTCATCCCCGTCCCCTCTCCCTCAGGGAGAGGGGAGACCGCAAAGCGGAGGGTGAGGGCTTTCGTGGCACGGCTGAAGCCGTGCCCTGACCGCTGCTAAACCGACTTAACATAAGTAACGCTGGAAGAGGTCCGCCTCTATCTGTTTCGTTTGGAGCGCAGTTTGTAGGCCTGGATGAGAAGGGAAACCGCAAGCCATACGCCGAATACGGCAAGCGGAATTGCAATCACTCTCGGCCAGAGGACCGCCACCGCAGCAAGCCCCAAGAGCAGCAAACCCGCATAAACCATGATGGTCCATTCTGCCGGGCCCAAAAGGCGCCGCCGGGTCATGGCGGCGCCAACCGTGCTGCCGAGGGTGAGAGCGCCCCTCGCCGCCCGCCCTCCGCTTCCGGGCGCTCTCTTTGTCCGATGAGATGAGTGTTCCGGCTCCTGGGACAAGCGCAACCTGCGCCGGGCGCTCAGAACAATTTCCGTTGAGTGAGTCAGATCGTCCAGGTACATCTTTTCCATCGCTTGGGCGAACGGTTCGTCTTCTGCCACCACGTCAAGCTCCCAATTGCCAATCCAGCTTGCCAAGTTGAGATTGGTGGAACCCACGCGCGCCCAGCGGCCGTCGGCTACGGCGGTCTTGGCGTGGAGCATCGGCCCATTCCACTCGAAGACTCGTATTCCAGCCTCGAGCAAAGGATGGAAGCCGAGGCGCGACAATGAGCCCACAAGGGGAATATCGCTCGATCTGGGCACGAGCAGGCGCACGTCCACGCCATCCAACGCTGCGGCCCTGAGCGCCTGCACGTAAGCCGTCGTGCCAACAAAGTATGCGTCCGTCAGCCAGATCGACCGCCGCGCGACCGCCGCAATGAGCTGGTCGAGCCGGTAAACGCCCGCGACACTCGGTGAGGTTGAGACGATTCGCAGCGCGACATCCCCTGCCGAAGCAATGGATTCGCGACTTGGCGGGAGTTCTTCGGCGGGTATTGGCGGCCCGCAAGCCGCCCAAGTCTCGGCAAACGCCCGCTCGATATCTGCCACAGCCGGCCCCTTGATCTCCACTCCCGTATCGCGCCACGGATCAATCCCTCGCTCGGGTGAGCCCAGCCACTTGCGATCAACGCAAACTCCCGTAATGAAACCAACGCGGCTATCCACCGAAATCATCTTGCGGTGGTCGCGACTGAGCCAGCCCAACGGGCTTTCGAGACGCAGAGGATTGAAACACCGGACCTCAACTCCAGCCTCTCGCAGGTTTCTCCAGAAGCTCCGCGAAGCGCCGCCGCTAGACCCCATCCAATCATAGATGAGCCGGACAGAAATGCCTTCCCGGCCCTTGGCGGCAAGAAGGCTGGCGAATTGGCGCCCCACGTCATCCTCATGGATGATGTAATTCTCGAAAAGAATCTCTCTGTTCGCAGAACGGATGGCCTCAAGCCAGGCCGGGTAATTTTCCCCCGCATCTTTGAGGATCCGCAGACTGTTCCCAGGAACCAGGGGCGCTCCCGCGGCGCGCGAGAAAGCCTGGCCGGCAAGGATGCGCAGCGGCGAAACTGGGCCGCGGTCTGCATGATGGGAAAGCACGCTACTCATCCGATTCCCGATCTCTTGGATTGTTAGTTCCTTACCCGCTCAGTGTTTGACTAAAGCAGTTCAACCATTCTGGGCGTCGTTACATTACGTTACATCGAACCCGGTATCGTCGTAATCCCCGCGAAAGCGGGGATCCAAAGCCTTGCGCGGGTTGACATGGACCCCCGCTTTCGCGGGGGTGACAACGAAAGGCTGGCCTGAGGTGGAATCCCTATAGGCAAATTTCAAATATCTTCAGGGGTATTTACTTGACGCCACCGACCACAACCGGTAGTGTTCAGGATCATGGTCGAGGATTATCCACGAACCTTGATGGAGTTGGAACGACGCTTTCACGATGAACAGGCTTGCGCTGAATACCTCGCAAGGCTGCGCTGGCCTGACGGTTGGATCTGTC
>JBOGJX010000182.1:0-6217 GCA_050745285.1 Terriglobia bacterium | reverse complement strand
CGCTACTTGGCTGCCGGTCGTTAGTTTTTAATAAATCCGGCCGTCAGAGGCCGCCGCTACAGACGGACGTGTTTCCTAATCCAGCCGTCAATCCGATCGAGCGCCGTGCGGATGTTTTCCACCGAGTTGGCAAACGAGAAACGGAGATAGCCCTCGCCGCATTCCCCGAACGCCGTGCCAGGCAGGCAAGCGACACCCGCATCATTAAGGAGCGCGTCCGCTAAATCGCGGGATGCCACTCCCGTACCCTTGATATTCGGAAAGGCGTAAAAGGCGCCGTGCGGCTGGCGACAGCGGATGCCCGGAACGCGATTCAAGCCCTCAAACATCACGGCGCGACGCCGCCGGAATTCTTCGAGCATGAGATCGACGCCGGACTGATCCCCCTGCAGCGCCGCGATGCCCGCGCGCTGGGTAAAGGACGCGGTGCAGGAATTCGAATTAGTCATCAAGCGGGCCACCTGCGCGGCCAGGCGTGGGCTCATAATGCCATACCCCAGCCGCCAGCCCGTCATGGCATAGGTCTTCGAGAAGCCATCCAAAATGATTGTGCGATCACGCACGGCGGGGAATTGCGCCACGCTCACCGGATCGCCCTCGTAGACCAGGCGGCTGTAAATCTCATCGGAAAAAATAGCAACATCACGCTCGGCAAGGTCCGCAGCCAGCGCCTCGATCTCCACTCGAGCCATCACGCCGCCCGTGGGGTTATGGGGCGAATTCAGGACCACCAGGCGCGTGCGGCTGGTGAGTTTTTCGAGTACCGCCGCTGCGGCCACGTCAAAATCGTTTTCTTCCCGCAACGCATAGGGCACCGGGCGCCCCCCGGCAAACCGTATCATCGACTCGTAAATAGGAAAGCCGGGATCCGGATAAAGCACCTCATCCCCCGGCTCAATGAGCGCCAGGACGGCAAAAAAGAAGATGGGCTTGGCGCCAGGAGTGATGATGACTTCGGACGGGTCGATGCGAATGCCGCGGCGGCGCCCGGCGTCTTCGGCCACGGCCTCGCGGAGCTCGGTGAGTCCGGCGGAAGGTCCATAATGCGTCCAGCCATCGCGCAGAGCACGCACCGCCGCCTCAACGATGTGGGGGGCGGTCGGGAAATCCGGCTCACCAATTTCCAGGTGGACAATGTCCTTTCCCTGCGCCTGGAGTTGCTGCGCCCGCGCCAGCACTTCGAACGCACCTTCTGTCCCCAGCCTCGCCATGCGTCCGGCAAGAGGAAACTCTGACGTCACAACGCTCATGATGGCTCCCGGCGCAGGTGGATCGCCAACCTCGATTCACGCTTAGAATAGATGAAGCATTCGGGGATGTCCAGGTGTTGAGGCCGCGGCTATGAAAAGTTTGATGCGCAGGACGGAAGGGGTCGTCGTGGCAACTTTTAACCGTGCCGGAAAGGCCCTCACCCACCGCTTCGTTGTTCCCCCCTGGCGGAGAGGGAATGGGGGGTTGGGGTGGCCACGCTTGCGGCATGGCTAAAGCCATGCCCTGACAGATCTGAAGAGAACTTAACATAAGTAATATTAGGTGTCCTTCTTTGCTCCTAATGCCCGCCAGGCATCGACAGCCAGCCAAGCAATCACAGGGCCGTACTCAAGCAGCAAAATGAAGGGAGAGTCCCGATAGGGCTGCCCAGCGGCGTAGACAACGACAGGGGCGTAGCCGAGAAGGGCCGTCACGCTCATTAACAGCCACGGTGCGCTTGGCGTGAAGCACAGGAAAGGTACGGACCAGGTGAAATACCAGGGGAACGCATTCGGCGACAGCAGCAGCAGACCTGCCGTGAGCATAAGGCCGGCTCGCATGACCGGCATTCCGCTTTTTGTGACATAAAATACCAGACCTAGGAGAAGGATCCCGGCCACGAATTCCGCCTGTGCTTTTGAAGCCGAGGCAAGGTGAATGAGCCGGAAGAGGCTGTCATTGCCTTCCCAACCCGCCGCATAGTCCGTAAGACCCCGGAACATCCCCCAACCAGCGCCGATATAAGGCAGATAAGCCAGCGCAACCACGCCAGCGAAAAGCCCTGCATAGGTCCATCGGGTGCGCTTGAGAAAGAACGGCAGAAAGAGTAGCGCGAAGAACTTAGAAACGAACGAAAATGCCAGCAAGAGGTTGGATAGCAGGAATTTACGCGCTATAATAGAAAGCACGGCAAGCATCAGGGTCAGGATGGCTAGGGAGTCGTGGTGGCCGCACAGCGAAAAGGAAACCAGGACTGTGGGGTTCCACGCGTAGATCAAGACCCGGTGCAGGGGTTCTTTCAGCAGAGCCAGCATCCATAAAAGAACGCCAATGGTGGCGAAGTCAAGCGCGGTGAAGAGGCGCTTATAGCCTGGGATGGTGTGCACCCAGGAAAAGGCGAATTCACTAAGGGGTGGGTAGGCCGTTACGACCTCCGACCCCGTCCGCACCGGATGGGCTGGGTTCTGCAGCTTCGCAAAGCCTTTTTCAGCCGGATACACTGTGTAAGGATTGATTGCGAGCGCTTGCACTCGGCCTTCCCACTGGTAGCGATAGATATCATTCGAGAGGGATGGCGGCGCGGTGAGCAAAACGAGCCTGAAAAGCGCCGCAAACGCCACGATGATTAGCAAAGCGGCGCGGCCCAGCGTGAATCGCTCTACCAGAAAGACTGCGGCGAGATACAGGGCTCCCGCGATGAGGGCCAACAGGATGAATTCCGGCGCGTGTTGATTCAGGTTGATCTGGCGAGCGAAATGAAGGAAAATCGCCAGCATCGCCGCAGCGATGAGGACCAAGCCGGCGGCGGCGAGGCGGTCTGGATAATTGGACCGATGGGTTTGAGTGGAGTCTCGATTCATCCGTTGGTTGGTGAGTGGCGCGCACGCGACGCGCGAAGAGCGGCTCCGCCGCTTGCAGTGCGGAATGGCTGTGCCATTCCGGGGCAGCGGGTTCTTTTAGCATTCTAGTCCGGCAGGACTTAGCTGGAACAGAGGGCGTTGACCCGCAACCCACGGCTGTCGCCGTGGGCCACATTCTGCCGCCGCTGGGTAGCGAATACATCGCGCAGTTTGCAATCTGCGCGACTATCGAACACCGCATACATGGCGAACGGCGCCACGTATGCGCCACAAGTCTGGGACGGATATTGTTCTCACGATTATGACTTTACCATTGCAACCCGCGTTTATGCTCAGCTCCCTCGACCCGGTCGCGCATTACGTCGGGATCCTTTTCCGCAAGACCCCCTTTCAAGGGCTTTACCAGCCGAACTTTTTCGACCTTTCCATCATTATCCCGTATTTTGCCTTCCTGATGGTGCTCTCGGTTTACGGCGCGCACCGTTACTTCCTGACCTACGTTTACCTGAAGCGCCGGCACAAACGGTCCAAGCCTCCCAAAACTTTTGACCAGCTTCCGAAAGTGACCGTGCAGCTTCCCATGTACAACGAGCGCTATGTGGTGGAGCGGCTGCTCGAGGCTGCCGCCCAGATCGATTATCCGCGAGAGCTGCTTGACATTCAGGTGCTCGACGACTCGACGGATGAGACGGCGTATCTCTGCTCGCGTCTGGTGGGTGAATACCAGCAGGCGGGAGTGCCCATTTCCTATCATCACCGCACGAACCGTGTGGGATTCAAGGCGGGCGCGCTTGCCGGGGGCATGGAAAAAGCCACGGGCGAATTCATCGCCATCTTTGACGCTGACTTCGTTCCTCCTCCGTCGATCATTCATGAGATGCTGCCCTACTTCACGGACTCGCAAGTGGCCGTGGTGCAAGGGCGCTGGACGTGGATTAACCGTCACTACTCAAACCTTACGGAAATTGAGGCCATCATGCTCGACGGCCATTTTGTGATCGAACACGGCGCACGCCATCTCTCGCATCGCTTCTTCAATTTCAACGGCACGGCGGGCATGTGGCGCCGCTCGGCCATTGATGACGCGGGCGGCTGGCAGCATGATACGCTGACCGAAGACACGGACCTGAGCTATCGAGCCCAACTCAAGGGTTGGAAGTTCGTCTATGACCCGGAAATCGAATGCCCTTCCGAGTTGCCCGTTGAGATGAATTCCTTCAAGACGCAGCAGGCGCGCTGGGCCAAGGGGCTGATCCAGACCGCCAAGAAGCTGCTGCCTGTCATCTGGAAAAGCGACCAGCCGCTTTACATCAAGGTCGAGGCCACGCTGCACCTCACGGCCAATATTTCCTATCCCTTAATGGTTCTATTCTCCCTCATCCTCTTCCCGGCGCTGATTGTGCGCTTTTACATGGGCTGGTTCCAGATGCTTTACCTGGACTTGCCGCTTTTCATCGCGTCCACCTGCTCGGTGGGAAGCTTTTACATGGTGGCACAGCGCGAGATCTACCCGCACGATTGGTTCAGCCGCTTGAAATACATTCCTTTCCTGATGGCCGCGGGCATTGGACTTTCGATTGTAAACGCCAAGGCCGTGATCGAAGCGCTCCTCGATATGCAGTCGGAGTTCGTGCGCACGCCGAAGTACCGCGTGGAAGGGCGCTCAGGCGCCTGGGAGCGAAAAAAGTATAAGAGGCGCATTGGGTGGATTCCTTACGTGGAGGTCGTGCTGGCGGCCTACTTCCTTTACACTACGGCCTATGCGATGAGCACCCAAAACTACTTCACCGTGCCTTTTCTGCTGCTTTTCTTCGTCGGGTATGCCTACATGGGAACCATGTCGTTGTTCCAAACACCGTTGCGGAGGCTATGGAATACTTGGCCCGCCGCCTTCCGCGAGCGCGAAGTTGCCCCGGAAGTGGAGACAGTTGGCCCGTGATTGCGGCAGACGAACGACACGGGCAAGATCACCACAAAGGCACGAAGCCACAAAAAAAGGCAAATATCAAAACCCAGAAGCTGGGCTCGCGGCAATCTGGCTGCTTGGGATTCCGATGAGCCGCCCTTCTTATCTGTTTATTCTCTTTATCTCTTGATATTCTTCTTCGTGTCTTTGTGTCTCCGTGGTGAATTGCCCTTGGCCAACATTTACCTGGTAAGAACCTATGCCCTTTTGCACACGATGTGGAGTGGAGTTTACCGAAGGCGCGGCCTACTGCGCATCCTGCGGGTCGGCCACGCGGCCCGCGCCGTCAAGCCCGCCCGTCGCGCCCGACCCGCTTGGCATCAGCATGAACGTTGCGGCGCTGCTCGCTTATGTTCTCTTCTTCATCTCCGGCATCTTTTTCCTGCTGGTCGAGCCGTACAAACAGAGCCGTTACGTGCGGTTCCACGCCTTCCAATCCATCTTCTATAGCGTGGCGTATTTCGTCCTTTCCGTTGCGCATTCCACCCTGCTCGTCTTCTTCGTTGCTATGCCGGTTTTGGGAACCAGGAGCTTGGTGAGCATGATATGGGGATTCATCAGCCTGGCCTTCTTTGTGGGATGGGTCGTGCTGATGGTCAAGGCTTACCAGAACGAGCGATTCATGCTGCCTATTATTGGCCCACTGGCCGCGCAATACGCCGGATAAAAAATGGTAGCCACGGCACGGATTTTGTGCCGTGGGCTTTTCACGCGCACACGCCGCGCTTCGTGCGGGAATCCATGCACCGCAAACGACCTTGGAATGGATTCCCGGTTGCGCGGGAATGACGTTCTCCCTAATCCGGGCTGCGCATCTAACGCCTGCTTGCTGATAGCTGATTTCTGTCAGTTAATGGCTTACCGGCAGCCCGGCCTGTTGCCAGCCTTTCAATCCATCCTGATAGACCTTCACGCGCGCTTTATCATATCCGTGCGCCAGCATCACGCGGCCCGCGGCGCGGCTGAAAGCGCACACGTCATTGGGCGTGCCGCCCCGGTCCCCGGCTTCGTAAAACACCAGAACTTTGTCCTTCGGCAGGCTGCTCCATTTCTGCGTGATGTCTTCAACCGGAATATTGATGGCTCCTTGAATGTGGCCTGCGGCAAAGGCATCTGGCTCGCGGACATCGACAAAGAGTGGCTTCGGATTTCCCTCGAAGAGCGCCTTGGCTTCCGGAGTGCCGATCAGCGTGGGCTGTTCGAGTTGTGCTTCATTCGGACTGCAAGCGAGCGATGCTGTCCCTTGCACCCCGGCGAGCGCGCCGCCACCAAAGGGATTACCTGCGCCGAGGCCGCTGGCGGCCGCCGAGGGCGAAGACGGCGCAGATGATGCCGGCGGCGGGGCAGCCTGAGTTTTGTTTGAAGCCGGAGATGAAGCGGGAGGCGAACTCGCCGCCTGAACCCCGGCGCGGGCCAGGTC
>JBOGJX010000181.1:0-5395 GCA_050745285.1 Terriglobia bacterium | reverse complement strand
CAGGACGCTTCGCGCCGCACGCTTCGGGTCGGGATTTTCCCGCCGGCGCATCTCCCTGGCTCCGCACGCCTGTCATCGCGATCCTTCGACGTGCCCTGCCTCAAAATGTCCCCCCAAAACACATCGCTGCACTCCAACTCCTGCTCCCCTCCTCCATTACCCCACTCGATCCCACACCCACTTTGACGGAACCGTGCTGCATGTCGGCCTCTGCTTGCCGCCTTCTGCAATTGTTGTTAGACTGAAACCCACGCGGATAAAGTAAAATCACCTAACGGTGCGAGAACGAAGAGGAAGGAAGCATGCTTGAGGAGACGCGCGAGGATTCCAGCTTCAAGGTCGTGGACCGGCGGCCCTTCACAGAGCAAGGCGCGCGGCGCGCCGACGCGCAGATGAAGGAGGAACGGGTGGAGGCGGAGAAGCCCCAGTCTGGGGCCGCTCCCGCGCCGCCCGCCAACGCGGCGCCCGCGCAGGACGATCGCCTGGATGAGCGGTTTGCCATGCTGGTGGAACTGCTCACCAACGGCGCCCTGACCCACTTGGGGTTGATGGATAGCGGCACGGGCGAGCCACTTACCGTGAACCTGCCGGGAGCTCGCGCCATGATTGATCTGCTTGGCGTTCTCGAAGACAAAACAAAGGGTAATCTTTCGGCCTCGGAGCAGAAGTTCCTGGGAGAGGTTCTTTTCGAGTTGCACACGAGATTTGTCGAGGCGCAAAGGCAGGCCACTCCCAAGCGACGATGAGACTGACGTTCCTCGGCACCGGCACCTCGACCGGAATCCCCACGCTCGGCTGCCACTGCCCAATCTGCACGTCCGCTGACCCGCACGATCAGAGAACACGCTCTTCCGTGCTGCTAGAGTACGACGAGCGCGTGGTGGTGATTGACACGTCGCCCGACTTCCGTCAGCAAGCCCTGTGCGAGGGCATCGAACGGCTGGACGCGGTAATCTTCACCCACACGCACGCTGACCACATCTTCGGCCTGGATGACGTGCGTGTCTTCAACATCCTCCAGAAGGAGGCCATCCCGATCTATGCGGACCAGCCTTCGCTCGCGACCCTCCGGACCGTCTTCAAATATATCTTCGATGCCACCTACACCGCGAGCCAAATTCCGCGCCTGGACCCGCGGGTGATCGACGGGCCATTTGACCTTTGGGGCGTGCGCATGATCCCGCTTCCCGTGCTGCATGGCGATTTACCCGTGCTTGGATTCCGCTTCGGCCGCGCCGCCTACATCACGGATTTCAGCGTCATCCCGGAGCCGGTCTTCGCGCTGCTTGGTGATTTGGACGTGCTGATCCTCGATGCGCTGCGGCACAAGCCACACCCCACCCACTCAACCGTTGAGAACTCCCTGGAGATTGTCGACCGGTTAAAGCCCCGGAGGGCCTTCTTCACCCACATCGCTCACGAGCTCGGCCATGCGGCGACCAACGCCACGCTTCCGCCGGGCGTGAGCCTGGCCTACGATGGCCTAAAGTTGGAGATCTGACTGCGCGCATTTCCACCGGCCACTTATGCACATTGTTCACGATCCCGTCCAGCTTCCGCCCTTTCCCAAGGGCAGCGTGCTGACCATCGGCAATTTCGACGGTGTTCACCTTGCACACCAGCAATTGTTGCGCCGCGTGGTGGCGATGGCCCACGAACGCGGAGCAGTCCCGATCGCCGTCACGTTTGATCCGCATCCGATCCGCGTGCTGGCCCCGGCGCGCGCTCCGAGAACCCTAAGCACCTTGGCCGGCAGAGCCAAGCTGATCGAGGAGCAGGGGATCGAGCTGCTCATGGTGCTGCCTTTCACTCGCGAGTTGGCTCATCTTTCTCCGGCCGAATTTGTGGCGAAGGTTCTGGTGGAACGGCTGCGGGCGGTGGCCGTCTCGGTTGGCCCGAACTTCCGTTTTGGATACCGCCAGGCGGGAGATACAACGGTACTCCAAGAGCTAAGCCGGGAGAGCGGCTTCTTGGTGGACCTCCTGCCGGACATCCTCGTGCGTGGCCAGCAGGTCTCGAGCAGTTGCATCCGCAAGCTTCTTTCTGAGGGCAAGGTTCACATGGCGGGGCGGCTTCTCGGCCGGCCGTTCAGCAATTCGGGCGCGATTGTCTCGGGACGCGGCGTGGGCCACCGCCAGACCGTGCCCACGCTGAACCTCGACCCCGCTGAGGAGCAGATTCCACAGACGGGTGTCTACGTTACGCGAGCAAGGCTGGCAGGCAGCGAGCATGTTGCCGTGACCAACATCGGTTATAAGCCGACCTTCGGAGACCATCCGCTGACCATTGAGACCTTTTTGTTGAACTTTCAGGGCGAAATTGCCGAAACTGAGACGGAGATTATGTATTTGCACCGGCTGCGCGATGAGATCAAGTTCCAAAACCCAGCCATGCTGAAACTTCAAATCCAGGAAGACGTTCGCCGCGCGCTTAAGTTCTTCCGCCTGATGGATCGCTTTGGCCGCCGCGAGGGCGAGGCAAGCGGAATTGGAAGGCGCAAAGTTTCGCAAAGCAAATGAAGGAATTCCTCTTTGCGTTCCTTGGCGTCTTTGCGCCTTTGCGTGAGGTAGTGCATTTTTTCACAGTTTCTTACGGCTGGGGCTGGTTGCCACTGGCCCTCCGATCCTGTAAAGCTCGCGCCTTATGACGAACCCAACCCGCACAATTCAACTGAGCGTGGTCATCCCGGTCTTCAACGAGGAAGAGAACGTCCAGCCGCTCGTGGAGCGCTTGCAGGCCGTGCTAACGGGTTTCCTGCAGCGCGCGGAAATTCTCATTGTGGATGACGGAAGCACGGACGCGACGCTCGATGAGCTTCGCCGCGCTCAGCAAGCGGACCCGCGCATTCGCATCCTGCATTTCCGCAGCAACCTCGGGCAGACAGCCGCCATGGAGGCGGGATTCCATCACGCTCGAGGTGAAGCGGTGGTGACGCTCGACGGTGACTTGCAGAACGATCCGGCGGACATTCTATCTCTGGTGGAGAAGCTCAGGGATTATGACGTGGTGTGTGGCGTGCGCGTCCGGCGGCAGGATTCGTGGCTGAAGCGCGTCTCCTCGCGCATTGCGAATGGCGTGCGGAATTGGGCTACCGGCGATGACATCGTGGACACGGGTTGCACGCTGAAGGCTTACCGTGGTGATCGCGTCCGAGCGCTCAAACTCTACAAGGGCATGCATCGTTTTCTGCCCACGCTACTCAAGATGCAAGGCTGCCGCGTGGTGCAGGTCCCGGTTCATCACTTTCCCCGGCTGAGCGGCGAGACAAAATATGGAACCTGGGGCCGCCTGACCAAAGGCGTCGAGGACCTCTTCGCCGTGCGCTGGATGAAGAAGAACTGGATTGAATACGGATCGAACTTGGAGATTTACGAAAGCCCACTGGAAGCGCGGGACGCCACTCATCCCCACCCTGCTGCAAAGCATGAAAACAACCACTGAATGAGTTCAACACCTCAAGGCGCCACGCCGCAAGCATTTCCAGCGCGACCACTCGCGCTGCTGCTCCTCATCGCCGCCTGTGTCTGTTTCATAGGTCTCGGGCGGCTGCCGCTGCTTGAGCCGGATGAGGGGCGGAACGCCGAGGTGGCGCGGGAAATGATCGTAACGCACGATTACATCACGCCCCATTACGACAGCCTGACGTATCTCGATAAGCCCGCCTTCCAGTTCTGGCTGATCGCCGGTTCGTTCCACTGCTTCGGAATCTCCGAGTGGGCGGCGCGTTTTCCCTCTGCACTGCTGGCGCTGGCCTGCGTGCTGCTCGTCTTCCTGATGAGCCGCGCCATGCAGGGCTTGGAGCCAGGCGCCGGTTTCCGCGCCGGAATCATCCTGGCGGTTTCGCCGTTGTTTTTTGTCTTTGCCCGGACCGTGATTTTTGATATGACCTTGACGTTTTTCGCCGCCTTGGCGCTCTATTGCTTCTGGCTTAACGAGCGGCGGGAAACCCGTGCGCCCGGACTCGACGTGATCGCGTTTGCCGCAATGGGGATTGCGACCATCACTAAAGGTCCTGTGGGGTTCCTGATTCCCCTAATCACGCTGGCCGCATATTACGCTTTGGCCGGGAAATTCAGGGAACTTAAAAAGGTACGCTGGGCGGCGGGCTGGGCCGTGTTTCTGGCGGTTGTGCTGCCGTGGTTCATCGCCGTCTCACTTCGCAATCCGGACTTCCCCAAATACGCCCTCTGGGAAGAGAGTCTGCTGAGGTTTACGACGGGCGCGCGCATGCACCGCTCACAGTCTATCTTCTATTACATTCCTGTATACCTCGGTGGATTTTTCCCTTGGAGTTTTTTCCTCATCTTCGCAGGATGGAGCTGGCGGAAATCCTGGCGCGCGCTGCGCCAGCCGGCGCACCAGGCGCAGTTGTTTCTGCTAGCGTGGGTGGGCGTAGTGTTTGTCTTCTTCACCATTTCCCATTCAAAACTGCCTGGGTACTTCCTGCCGGCGGTGGTCCCGCTCGGCGTCCTGATGGGAATGGCGTGGCAGGAAGCGGACCACCGGGCGGAGACTCGCGCCCTCGGCCCCGGCCGCCTGCCTGGGCGCCTGCCCGGGTGGATGACCGCGGGGTTCATTGCCATGATCCTTGCGGGTTTGCTGATGACCGCCGCAGGGTGGTTACTGCGGGCGCACGGGCTGGACGCGCATCTCGCCAAGAAAATGTCTCCATCGGTTGCGGCGATGCTGCAGTCCGCACTCTTCTTCGGCGGGATTATTGTGGCGGCTTTGGGCTTCTTAGGGCGCAATCTGGCCATGCGGTCCCGTCGCGGGGCCTTGCGCGCGCTATCTTTTGCCGTCGTTGCGTTAACGATTCCTCTTCTGGTGCTTCGCTGGATGGCGCCGCTCCGCCGCTACTTTGCGGATGATTCCAGCCGCCAGCTTGCGCAGATGATTCTCGATAGCCCCGAGCGCGGCCTTCCGATCTACGGCTTTTATTACTTCCGCACGGGTTTGCCATTTTATCTGCGGCGCCCGGTGGGGCTGGTGTCGACCGACGGGGGCCAGATTACCAGTAATTACGTGGTCTCTCGCTATGCGGGCTTGCTGCGGAAAAATCCGCAAATGATTGTTAGCGCGCAGGCTGCAGGCGAGCCAGGCAATGTTGACGCGATGAAATCCAGCTTTCCTCTGCTGATGGATGCCAAGGATCTGGTCCACCGCGCCCATTCGCCCGGCCCCCCATTTCTTCTGATGCTGAGGAATGATGAGGTGAACTTGGCCCTGCAAAATGCCGGTTCGATGCAGCCTCTCTGGCAAGCCTGGAGGTATTCCGTGTGGAAGAAGCAGCCCCAGTAACCGGGATTCCTCGCCCCGACGCGGGTAGGGGTAGCCACGGCACGGTGCTTGTGCCGTGGGCTGTTGATTGGCAAAAGAAAGGCCCACGGCACAAGCA
>JBOGJX010000180.1:0-20366 GCA_050745285.1 Terriglobia bacterium | reverse complement strand
GCAGCGAAGAATCTGCTTTTTCCGTGACTCACAAGCAGATGCTTCGCTTTGCTCAGCATGACAATGGTTTTGGTTGCGGCCGCAAGGCCGCGCTGCGCTACCCCGCTCTGCGTATAATGGTTACATGAGGGTACGAGAAGCTACGGTTTTGCTCTGGGCGGCGCTCTTCATTGCCGCGCGTCCGTGTTTCCCCCAATCTACACCCAGCCGCCAGCAACAACTGCAAGCCCACGCCCGATTGGCGCAGGAATATTTGACGGAGCACAAGCTGGACCGTGCGGCGTCAGAATTCGATGCCATCGTGGCGCTCGAGCCGAATAACGTCGATGCCCGGGGAAATCTGGGGGTGCTGTTGTTCTTTCAGGGGAAGTATGCGGAGGCAATTCCGCAACTCCGGGCCGCGCTGAAACTGCGGCCCGCGCTGTGGAAGATTCAGGCTCTTCTGGGCATCGCCGAAAAGCGGACGGGCGACTTCAAGGAGGCTCGCGGCGATTTGGAGCAAGCCTTTCCAAAAGTGCAGGACGAGAAGATTCGTATTGAAACCGGCATGGAACTGATCGACCTCGACTCCCAAACGGGCGATCTGGATAGAGCCGCGGCGACCGTCGGTGTTCTGCGGAAGCTGGAACCCACGAATCAGGCGATTCTCTACAGCGCATACCGAATCTATTCGGAGCTTACGGAGCAGTCCACTCTCAGCTTGATGGTCGTCGCTCCGAAGTCCGCCACCATGCACGAATTGATGGGGCTCGAGCTGGCGAAGCATGGGCACCCGGCCGAAGCGATCGAGAATTTCCGCGTGGCGATCGAGATCGACCCTAAACTTCCGGGACCCCATTATGAGCTTGCTGAGGTGCTGAACGCCTCAGCCGCCACCCGCGACGAGGCCGAGAGCGAGTATAAAAGGGCCCTGGCCCTCAACCCCTTTGACGAAGCGTCGGAATGCAGGCTCGGCGATATCGCGGTTCAGAAAAATGATCTCCAGCAAGCCTACAAGCTTTACATGCGTGCCATTCAACTGCGCCCCGATGACGCGCAAGCCAACCTCGGGCTGGCGGAGGTTTTGATGTCCATGGGCGAGATGAAGAAAACCGAGCCGCTTCTCAAGCGCGCCATCCAGCTTGACCCTACCAGCGCGGTGGCACATTTCCGCCTGAGCACGCTCTACCGGCAGGCCGGACGCAAGGCGGATGCGCAGCGCGAACTCGATCAATACCAAAAATACAAAGCCATGAAGGAGAAACTCAGGGATCTTTACCATGGCCTGCGCGTGGAACCGGCCAAGGAAGCGCCCGGCGAGACCGACGCCGCCGCAACCCGATATTAAACAGGCCGCCGCCCGCTATGAATCCGAAAAACCGCCGCGAATTTCTGAAAATGGCCGCATGCTTTGGCGCATCTGCGACGCTCGCAGGCGGCCAGCTACGGGCCGGGCCCGCGACCGTTGATTCGGCGCGGATGTTATCGGGAATAGATTCTCGTCAAGACCGGGGCGTATCGGCCCCGCAATCACCCGGGTCTTTCCCCCGATTGGTCGATATCACGAGTTCTACGGGCATTCGCTTCGACCATTTGTCCAGTCCGGGGCAGAAGTACATTGTCGAGTCCATGAGCGGCGGAGTTGCGCTTATTGACTATGATCGCGACGGCTGGCTGGATATTTACTTCACCAACGCACCCAGCGTGGCCATGGCGCTGGCAGGCCAGCGGGCGCGAAGCGCGCTATACCATAACAATCGCGACGGAACGTTTACCGACGTGACCGCCAGAGCGGGTGTGGGTTATCCCGGTTGGGCGATGGGCGCCGTGGTGGGGGACTATAACAACGATGGTTGGCCCGATCTGCTGGTTACGTGTTTTGGCGGCGTGGTTCTCTACCGGAATAATGGAGACGGTACCTTTACGGATGTCACAAAACAGGCGGGTCTGGGAAGCGATTCAAGCTGGGCCACCGGCGCGACCTTCGGGGACTACGACCGCGATGGCTGGACCGATCTCTTCGTATCCCACTATGTGGACTTCCACCTGAATGACCTGCCGAAATTTGGATCCCAGGTAAACTGCCAGTACCACGGTATTCCCGTGCAGTGCGGTCCACGAGGATTGAAGGGATCGCCAGACAATCTGTACCACAACAATGGGGACGGGACGTTCACCGATGTCTCGAAGCAAGCGGGCGTCGGCGACCCGGCCGGGCTTTTCGGATTGACGGCCGTGTGGTGCGATTTCAACAACGATGGCCAGCTCGATCTCTTCGTGGCGAACGACGGCGAACAAAATTATCTGTATCGCAATGGCGGGAACGGACAGTTCACGGACATTGCTTATGAGACCGGGGTAGCGGTGAATCAGGACGGAAGCGCTCAGGCCAACATGGGGGTCGCGCTCGGCGACTATGTCCACACCGGGCGCGTTTCAATCGCGATCACTCATTTCAGCGACGAATACGCGGCATTGTTTCGCAATGATGGAAACATGGATTTTACGGACGTCTCGTATCCGTGTGGAATTGCACGAAGCACCGCCCACTACGTCGGATGGGGAGACACGTTTTTTGACTTCGATAATGACGGCTGGCTTGATTTTTTCATGGTGAACGGGCACGTATACCCCCAGGTGGACTCCGGGAACATCGGCACACGATATCTTGAGCCGAAACTTCTCTTTCTCAACCAGCGCGATGGGACATTTCGGAATATCAGTCAACTGGCCGGTCCGGCGATTCAGGTTCCTCAGGTGAGCCGGGGCCTTGCTGTGGGAGACCTGTTCAATGACGGTCATCTTGAGCTTGTGGTTGAAAACTTGCAGGGGCAGCCGATGATTCTTCGCCCCGAGGGCGGCCCGCGAAATCACTGGATCGGCGTTGAGTTACAAGGAACCAAGAGCAACCGCCTCGCCCTCAATGCGCGGGTAAAAGCAGTCGCCGGTGATCTCATTCAAACCGGAGAGGTCTTCAGCGGTGGGAGCTATCTGTCGCAGAATGATCTTCGGATTCACTTTGGACTTGGCGGTCACGAGCGTGTGGATAGGCTGGAGATCTTGTGGCCGAACGGGGGAACCGAAACCCTGACCGGCCTCGGCGCGGACCGGTTTTACTGTATCGAGGAAGGCAAAGGCGTTGTCACCCACGAGAAGATTCGTCCGTCCATGTGCTAAAAATTCCGGCCAGAGGACGGGAGGGCACGGTTTTAACCGCGCCGTAACGCGGTGTTCCTGGTCAGGCGTTTTCCGGAGGGACATGACTCGATGAAGCGCGTTGCATTGATTGCGGTCGCTCTGCTGATGGCGGTTACACCGTTGTTTGGAACATCCTCCTTCTACCCGCTGAAGCTGGACGATCCGGCGGCTGTCTATTTGACGCCCGATCAGTTCCCAGTACATGCAGACGGTAAGGCGGATGACAGTGCGGCAATCCAGCAGGCAATCAACCGCGTTCAGGAGACCACCGGCCGAGGGATCGTGTTTATTCCTCAGGGCCGCTATCGCCTCACCCGGACCCTATTTGTGTGGCCTGGGATTCGGCTCATCGGCTACGGCGCCAGGCGCCCGGTCTTTGTCCTGGCAGACAATACTCCTGGGTTTCAGACGGGAATCGACTATATGGTCTTCTTCACCGGAGGCCTTCCCCGGAACATTGTGAGCCGCTACTTTGGCGGTCACGCGCCTCCCCCAACCCCTGGAACCGTTCCTGCGACCTACGTTCCCGATGCCAATCCCGGGACGTTCTACTCCGCGATGAGCAATATTAATTTCGAGATTGGAAAGGGAAACCCTGGCGCCGTCGGGATTCGCTTTCACGTTGCGCAACATTGCTTTTTGACGCACATGGACTTCCATATCGGTTCCGGTCTGGCCGCCCTCAACGAAATAGGCAATGAGGCTGAGGATTTGCACTTTTACGGCGGGCAATACGGAATTATTACGGGAAAACCTTCACCCGGTTGGCAATTTACGCTGATCGATTCAATGTTTGATGGTCAGCGCAGGGCGGCCATCGAGGAGCACGAAGCGGGTCTCACTCTTGTTCACGATGAGTTCAGGGACGTCCCGGCAGCGATTTCTATCGAGGCCGGATATGGAGACGAACTCTGGGTGAAGGACGCGCGCTTTGAAAATATCAACGGTCCCGCAATTACGATCAGCAACGAATACAACGCAACAACCGAAATCAACCTGGAGAATATCGTATGTCAGGGAGTGCCGGTCTTCGCCCGGTTTCGTGAGAGTGGCCGGCAAGAGCTTGCTAAGGGCGAAACTTATCGTGTGAGGTCTTTCTCGCATGGACTCACCGTGCCCCGCCTGGGCGCAACGCCGGAGATTAAGACCCGCTACGTCGCATCGGCATTGCCGACAATGCCGCCGCCTGGCCCCCCGGCTATCCGCAGCCTGCCGCCCGAAAACACCTGGGTCAACCTTAGGTCGCTTGGGGCAAAAGGAGACGGATCGACCGATGATACCGCAGTGATTCAGAAGGCGATCGCCGGGCATCGCGTCCTTTACATTCCATCAGGGCACTACATCATCACCAACACCATTACTCTTCGTCCGGACACGATCCTGATCGGCCTGCATCCCAGCACGACGCAGTTCGATATTCCCGATTCCACGCCGGCCTTTCAGGGGCCAGGCGCGCCCAAACCGCTCTTAGAAGCGCCCCGCGGTGGGACCAATATCGTGACCGGAATTGGTCTCTACACGGGCGGAATCAATAGCCGGGCGGTGGGTGCGATGTGGATGGCGGGAGAGGATTCGCTTATGGACGACGTGCGTTTTCTCGGAGGGCACGGAACGTACTTCCCCGACGACAGGCTGATGAACCCTTATAACAACACTCACACCGCCGATCCCGACATCCACCGCCGCTGGGATGCGCAATATCCCAGCTTGTGGATCACGAATGGGGGCGGCGGAACGTTCGCGGATATCTGGACGCCAGATACTTTTGCTCAGGCGGGCCTCTACATTTCGGATACTTCGACGCCGGGGCGCGTCTATGAACTCTCCTCCGAACATCACGTTCGCAATGAGATCAAGCTCGACCGGGTTTCCAACTGGGAGTTGTTTGCTCTTCAGACCGAAGAGGAGCGTGGAGAAAGCCCATTCGCGCTATCGGTCGAAATTGCCAGGTCTCACAACATCACCGTAGCCAACTACTTCGGCTATCGCGTCGTCAGCAGTTATCAGCCTTCTCCCTATGCGATCCGTGTTTCAGACTCTCGCGACATACGGTTTCGCAACGTTCATGTTTATAGCAACAGCAAGGTGTCGTACGGAAATTCCATTTTCGATCAGACGTTTCATTTCAACGTGCGCGATCGTGAGTTTGCATTGTTGAATATCTCCGGTGATCAGCCCGAACGGAATCTACCTGTTGTCCCTCCCGTGCTTGAGCCGGGGGCGAAACTGGAGAGACTGGCAACCGGTTTCTTTAACATCTCCGGCGCCGCAGTAGACGGCGCGGGCCGGCTGTACTTTGTTGACGCGCACTGGCAGCGCATTTACCGTTGGTCCCCGGAGACGCGGCGTCTCGGCATGGTGCGTGATAATCCTCTCGAGCCCGTGAATCTCGCCTTCGACAAATCAGACGATCTGATGGTTGTTTCTTATGCTGGCAAAGGAACGGTGTACAGGTTCCGTCCCGGCACGCCCGAATATCAGGTATCGCTGCTGAAGCCACAGCCGGCAATCCCGAGGCCGGGAATGATGGCAGTCCTTCCTGTCGAATACTGGAGAATCCGTGACGGTCTGACTCGTGTCATGCCGAAGGAGGCGCCCTATCAATATGTTTCTCCCGACCGCACAACCTTCATCCCTGCCGGTGAAGACTTTGTGGCCGGGCAGCTGCGTTGGGGAACCAAGCTGGCGGACGTTCTTCAGTGCTTTGGTTTGGCAAAGACCACTCCGGGGAAGGTGTTCTACCTAACCGATGAATCCGAAGAGAAAACCTACAGTACCGTGGTCAACCCTGATGGAACTCTCTCTCATCTTAAGCTGTTTGCGCAGCAGGGCGGCGAGAGTGTTACTCAGGATAGCGAAGGAAACGTGTATCTGGCCGCGGGCGAAGTGTTCGTCTATAGCCCTTCCGGCAAGCAGATCGGCGAGATCGACGTGCCCGAGCGGCCACTGGATCTGGTATTCGGTGGTAGGGACGGGCGTACCCTGTTCATATTGACGCACGCTTCGCTCTATGCAATCCGCACACGCGTTGGAGAGGTCAAGAATTCGATTGGTCAAGACAAACTACGTGAATAACCCAGACTAACTCGCGAGCCGGGTAGCGCAGACTTCGTGCTTTTCGAAGTCTGCGGCTTTTCTATAGGAATTCGGGGACAAGCCGCAGAGTTTCCAAAGGCAGGAGACTCTGCGCTACCCGTTGTTCATGTTATTTGTGCGCAATCTCTTAATCCAATATTCAGGAGAGCGATCATGAACACGACAAATCGTCGCGAATTTCTGAAGCTGGCCGCGTCCGCCGGCGCAACCGCGGCTGTTGCTGGCACTGCTCAGTTGCACGCTGATCCCCAGCGCGCCGCAGGGCGTGTACGCGCCTGGAGAACAACGAAGTATCAAAAGTTTCACCCGATCGAATCGCCGCCACAATGGGAAACCTGGACCGCGCTATCTCCCGTGGGCATTCATCTTGATCCCGGCGAGCGCTACCAGGAAGTGTTAGGGTTCGGAGGCGCATTCACCGACGCCTCATGCTATCTCTTTCATCAGATGCCGGCGGAGAGCCGCCACTCGCTGCTCTCGGAGCTTTACGGACCTGCGGGACTGCGGCTCTCCCTGGGACGAACCTGCATCGGGTCAAGCGATTACTCAACCAAGATGTATAACTACGACGAGAGCCCCGTCCCGGACCCCGAGTTGAAGCGGTTCAGCATTGAGCATGACCGCAAATGGATTCTACCGGCACTGCGGGAGGCCAGGGAGATCAATCCTGAGCTTTTCCTTTTTTCGTGCGTGTGGAGTCCGCCCGGATGGATGAAAGCGGGCGGCTCGATGCTGGGCGGCTCGATGCGCGAGCATTGGTTTGCTCCCCACGCCCAATATTTCGTCAAGTTTCTTCAGGCTTACGCTGCCGCTGGCGTAAAAGTTCAAGCCGTCACCGTGAATAACGAGGTTGATACCGACCAGGACGGCCGCTTTCCCGCCACGCTCTGGGGGCAGCAATACGAAATGGGCTTCGTGAGGGATCACCTGGGTCCCGCCTTGGAGCAAGCCTCGCCGGAAACCAAGATATGGATTCTTGATCACAACTACAACCTTTGGGGCCGCGTCGCCGATGAATTGAGCAACCCGGACGTGTATAAATACGTGGACGGCGTCGCCTGGCACTCCTACGTGGGCACGCCGGACGCCATGAGCCGCGTGCACGACATGTTCCCGGCAAAGCACATGTACTTTACCGAGGGGGGACCTCCGGAGCACCTGTTTTCGGCGCAAGCGCGCCACAGCTTTACGCCTCACCCTTATGGGACGGACTGGGCCAGATGGTCTAGCGCTTACACGGAAATGCTTCGCAACTGGGCTCGATGCATCTGCGTCTGGAACCTTCTCCTTGATGAAAACGGCCGGCCGGATATCACCAAGCCGCCCCGTCCGCTCAGGCCTGGCGGCCTGGTCTCGATTAATTCCAAGTCGCAGCAACTCACCTACAGCGGATCGTATTATGCTTTCCCGCATTTCTCCAAGCTCATTCACCGGGGGGCGCGCGTTTTCGCGTCTTCGGGCGACTTACCGGGGGTTGATCACGTTGCGGCCGAGAATCCGGATGGCAGCCGCGTGCTGGTAGTTACCAACAGCAACCGAGGCCTCGAGCAGCATGTGCAGTGCGCACTTGGGTCTCAAGCACTGACCTTTACGCTTCCCCCGGACTCAATCACCTCGCTCGTTTGGTGAATAGCAAGCGGAGACCACGTGGGGTCGAGGTGTGCCGCGACTCCACAGTGCCGGGCCTTTCAGCCCTTCACTCTGCCTCTGATGCGCTCGGGGTTGCCATGCTCACCGGCCATACACCGAGAAAGCCGGCGCTGCTCGGCGGCTTTCTCGAAAGTGACCGCACAGAACCCTCACCATTCCACAGGACAACCGCCTGGCCAAGTCCGCCGAATCGTCATTCGAGGAGGGAACGAGCACTGCTTCCGACAAGCATGTGCCGAGTTTCCGACCGTCGCCGCTGAGTTCTACAAGGTCCAAAGGGCTGGCACACGCGTCCTTTGTGAGCTTTCGGCAGTTAACCGGCCAATCCTCTGAGCCTTACCACTAACATCCTTGGCCGAGAGGCGTTATTCTCTTCCAGTTGGGATTTTCTCTTCAGGAGGAGGGGCTCCGCTTCCGGCTCAGATCTTGGCAGGTCAACGCCGGGGCAGAGCCCCGATGAATCGTGAGCTTTCGGCGAAAGCTCACGATAGATTGCGCACCTGCATGTCTTCGATCATGCGTTGACGAAGAGGGGTCATGGAAAGCTCCTTTGCGAAGGGGAATGTGCTGCAAGCAGCACTTCCATCTTTTCGCAAAAGGGTTCAGGCAGGAAGGGTGGTCATACCAGGGTGGGATCTATGAAGTGTCTCCGGCCCCGCGGAGAAAGCTGGGTCATCACATACCGCGTAGCGGTTTAGTCCAATCAACATTCTGGATCGGAAGCTTGCTTCCGGCCTTTTCGGGAGCCTTCTCAGCGCGCCAGCAAGCTGGGCCGCCCAAAGCGGCTGCAAGCCGCCGCACTCCAAGGACGCTTTGCGTCAGCAACTTTTTCCGAGCGAAGTCTCGGAAAAAGCGTAGCTAGTCTTCTTTCAAGTAATACTTCATGATCGGGTCGAATTTTCCCTGCGCTGCAAGGATCATCTCAACGGTTTCCCGTATGGCGCCCATGCCACCCCGGCTCTTCGTGCAGTAGTGGACGTGGCGCCTGAGCAGGTGGTGACCATCGGCAACGCTGACCGCAAGGCCCACCCGCCTGAGTAGCGGTAAATCCACCAAATCGTCTCCAACGTAGCAGACGGCATCGTCTTCGAGCCCCGCGATGCGCAGGATGGCGCGATAAGGCTCGAGCTTATCCAGCACGCGCTGCCGCATATAATGGATTCCCAGTTCCTTGATGCGATGCTCGACAACGGGCGAGCGGCGCCCGGAGATGATGCCCGTTTTAAGGCCCGCATCGTGGGCAAACCGGATGCCCAAGCCGTCGCGGGAGTGGAACGTTTTGGTCTCCATGAGCCCGCCCTCGGGGCGCGGAACATAATAAATGCGCCCGTCGGTGAGGACACCATCTACATCCATCAGCAGGAGCCTGATTTTTTGCGCTCGTCTACGAAGTTGATTGGGTGAGATTGGCATATGGCTCTGTCAGTCAAAAAGATTGAATCATCGGCTCATTGAATCATCGGCTCATTTGAACAGCCACTTCGTAGGCGAGATTATCTCCCAATGACTCAATGGACAAATGATTCAATGAATCAATCGGTGGTTTAATTGCTCAGGATGTCATGAATATGGAGCACGCCTTCAAGTTTTCCTTGAACATCCACGACCGGAAGGGCCGTGATCTTGCGCGACTCCATGAGGGTCAGCGCTTCGGTCGCCAATTCCTTGCGCCCGATGGCGACTGGCGAAGGAGTCATGCAATCGACGGCGCAGAGAGTCAGCGCCCGGTTGCCTTCCCGCTGGAAAAATCGCCTGAGGTCCCCGTCCGAGATAAAACCAGTGAGACGCCCATCCTCCGCGACCACCACCGCGTGCCCCATGCCCTTGCGGCTGATCTCGTAGATCACTTCGAGTAGCGCGGTTTGCGATTTCACTAGGGGAATTCCGTCGCCGGTATGCATGATGCTTTCGACGCGGCGCAGCCTCATGCCCAGCCCGCCCGCCGGGTGCAAATCCGCGTATTCCTCTGCACTGAAGCCCCGCTTTTCGAGCAACGCCATGGCCAGCGCGTCTCCAAGCGCAAGCATGGCCGTGGTGGAGGCCGTTGGAGCGAGTCCCAAGGGGCACGCTTCTTGAGGAACGCCCGCGTCAATGACCACCTTGCTGGCGAGCGCGAGCCTTGAGGCGGGAGCTCCGGTCAGAGTGATCAGCGGCACGGCCAAGCGCTCGACCGCATCCAGCAGCCGCAGCAGCTCGGCGGTTTCTCCGCTGGTTGATAGCGCCAGCAGCACGTCGTTCTTCACCAGACGACCGAGATCGCCGTGCAAAGCCTCGGCGGGATGGAGAAAGTATGAAGGCGTGCCGGTGCTGGACAAAGTGGCTGAGATTTTCTGGCCGATCAGCCCGGATTTCCCCATTCCTGTCACGACCACCCGGCCATGACAGGCCAGAATCAAGTCGGCAGCCTGCTCAAAGCGCTCGTCAAGGCGGTCCACAAGCCGGCTGATGGTCTCGGCTTCAATCTCCAGAACTCTGCGCGCGGCCGCTAAACACGTCGATGCGCCCATATGGTCCACGCCTGATGATAACAAACCGCGTGGCAGGGGGGAAGAATGCATCCGATTCCATGTGCCGGACGCAAAATGTAGTGCAGAGTTTTGTTATTAAAACTCTGCGACTTTTCGCTGGCCCGAACCAAAGACCGCGGAGTTTTAATAACAAAACTGTGCGCTACACGCTCCTCGAGTTGACATCATGATGCCTATGACGTAGCATCTTGATGTGCGAACAACCATCACCCTGGATGACGACGTAGCCTTAAAGCTCCGAGCAGAGGCGCGCCGTTCCGGACAGCCATTCAAAGCAATGGTGAACCATTTCCTAAGGGTAGGCCTTCATAAGCATCGGCCGCCAGTCACGGCGCGCCCCTTCAGGATTCGGGTGCAGCCTCTTGGCTTGAGGCCGGGCTTGAATTATGACAATATCGCGGAGCTCATCGAGCATCTCGAAGGACAACTTCACCGTTGATTCTGATCGACGCCAATCTTTTGCTTTACGCCTACGATTCTTCCTCGGCCCATCACCGGGTAGCCCGGCGGTGGATCGAGGATCGCCTCGGCGGCCCGGAGCCGGTTGGATTCGCATGGCCGGCGATTCTGGCCTTCATGCGAATCAGCACCAATCCCCGCGCGTTGTCGCGTCCTTTGTCCGCGGCTCAAGCCCTGGAGGCGGTCTCCTCGTGGTTGGAACAACCGGCCGTGACGATTCTGAAACCCACCGATAGACATTGGGAGATTCTCCGCAAACTGGTCCTGGACGGGCAGGCGCGGGGGCCGCTGGTGATGGACGCAGACCTCGCGGCGTTGGCCATTGAGCACGGCGTCACACTTTGCACGAGCGACCGCGATTTTACCCGCTTTCCCGGACTGCATACGTTAAATCCTCTGATTTCGAATGACTGATCACTGACTCCATAATCACGTAGCGCCTTACCGCAGCGCCGTGGGATCGCTATTGCTCTGAGCTTCTTCGAGCATATGCTCGGCGAGCAAATCCCAACTCAAGAAATTGCCTCCAGCCGTTGGAGCGCCGGTCTGCGGATTGTAGCACTCGTTCATGCCTCCGGTCTTTTTGAGGTCATCAACCAGAAGGCGCACTGTCTTGCTTGCCAACTCGATGGCCTGTGGACGATATCCATAATTCATAAGGCCGTGCATCAAGAGATAGTTTGAAATGATCCAAACCGGACCCCGCCAGTAGCCATGATCCGGATCATAGAGCGGCTCGCCAGGGGCGAGGGTTCGCACGCCGTAGGGCGCCCAAAACTCCGCCGGATTCAGGAGGTGCTCGCGGATCATGCGGCCTGCCTGGTGAGGCGTGGCAACGCCCGCCCATAGGGGAACGAAGTCCGTCCAGGTTTTAACGCGGATGAAGCGTCCCGTGCGTGAATCAACGTTGAAGAACAACCCATCGGGCTCCAACCACATCTGCTTTCGGATGCGCCCGGCCAAAGTGGCCGCCTTAGTGCGATACCCGGCGGCGTCCTGGGGCTTGCCGAGCTTTTCCGCAATGATTGCCATGGCCTGGTACTCACGGAAAATATAGCAAGCGAGGTCCACTCCTTCGGTCGTAACCGCGGGCCGGTCTGAAACCGCGGGATTATTGTCGACACCGCTCTCAACACCGTTATACCAACGGAACAGGCCGTCCGGGGACTGGCGCGTATTCTCCCAGAACGAGATCGTTTCCATAAGGCGCTTGTAATAGGGCGCGACCCACTGGTAATCACCCGTGGTCTCAGAGGCGCGCACTGCGGCCTGAGCTAAAAAAGGCTTGCACATCTCCGGCAGCGCCCAGAGGGCATCGGGTGCGATCTCACGGGCTGTGTAGCCCGGCACGTTCGCGGTCGCGTCTACAAATTCCAGGAAGTCCTCGACAGAGCTCGCAAGCGGTCGCCCCACGCTGTCATGGCTGAGCGCGACGCCCATAAAATACATATCCCAATCAAAGAGCTGGAAGTAGGGCCCGCTCGGGACCAAGTAGGGGTGCTTCAGGATTCCGCTGGCCGGCTTGACAATGGTTTGCTTGAATCCGTGCTGTTTGAAAAGCGTTTCAATTTCTGTCGCGCCTTGTGCCCCGCGCACAGCAGGAGTGGAGAAGCAAAGCGTCACAATCGAGGCGAGAAGAAGAAGGAATGAGCGGCCAAACCCCTTTGACCCTTGAGAATGATTCATCGTGTTTCCTAACGCTGAACAGAGCAAAGTGGGAGCAATCTCGATGTGGACGGACCTTGCGGATTGCCATAGTTAAGCCGGCTTGATAGCCGCCAGGCGTCGCCGCGGCGAATTCAGCCGTGCCGCCAAAGCCCTCACCCACTGCGACGTGGCGTTCAATCTTGTACGGTTGGGACGGACGCCAATTCAGGCTGAGGCGTGGCAGTGATCGCGCACCGTAGATCCGGACAATACTGCCTGAAATCTCTGCACGTTGTTCTTAGGCGGATGTCTCTGCCCACCAGCAAGCCCTCGTGAGTCTCCCATTGTTCCGTCAGCAGGAGATTGTCCCGCTGCCGGAGGTCTCGATACTCAATCTTCAAGCGCGGCCCTTCAAAGATGAGGTTGGCATAGCCATTAAAGCCTACTGGAATTCCGGATACGCTTCGATACTCGCGGTCATCGTAAATCACGAGAGGTCCCTCGCCAGGTTTGTGCCGCGGTCTGGCGCGAATCGTCACCGGCATACCCCCATGCCCGATGCACCGCCCAAACGCCTCAATTCCGTTTTTTCTCTGGCAGGGGCCGTAAATCGCCATGCGATGCTCGTTCCCCCAAAACCACAAGACCGGCTTGCCAATACATTCCAGGAGCTGCGTGCCAGCCTTCGAAAATTGGCGCTCGAAGGACGAGTAGTATTGATGATGGCTCAGCAGGATCACGCCGCGACCCTCAATCATGGGCCGTACGGTATCCCTCAACCAACGCACCAATGCGGGTGGGAGGCTGCAATCGCCTCCCACGTGCGGAATTTTCCTGACCTGCGGAATCCATTCAAGCACCGGCAATCCGATGGAGTTATAGCCCGTATCCACGGCTATGATGATCCAGTAGTTATTTGCCAGCGCAAAGAAGCTCGCCTTCTGTCCCTCGGGCGGTAGCTTGGGACCTGGACGCATGCCAAGCCGGGGCAGGAACGTCTTAAAATAGCCCAGCCCGTTGGCATACATCTCATGGTTGCCGTTGAGAGCAAAGCCTCCCCTTGAGCCGATGGGCCACGCGACGGCGTGAATATTTTTCCCTCGCGGATTTCCCAGGCAATTCTCTTTAACCTCGATATCGTCACCCACAAAGTAGATGTCGCCCAGGTGGATGGTGTAATGAGGATTGAATTCACGGATGCGGCTGGCGACAGCGCTGGATTCCGGAGCTCCCGTCCCCCAATCTCCCGCGAGGCTGATACGGATCTGTTCTGCCGAGGCTCGATCGCCGTTCAAAGGAAAGCTAGCCGTCAGCGGATAAACGCCATGGCTCTTGTCGCGCGCATAATCCTGAAATGGATACCTGAGGCCGAAGCGGTGCTTCAGGTAAATCAAAACCCAGATCATGGTATTGATGAATACCTTCATCTGATGGTTGAAGGGCTTTTTTGCCTGCTTCCAGGAGAAGCTTCTGAGCTGGGCGGCCCTGAGGTAGCTAGCCCACATGGAGCGATGTAAATTGAGGAGGTCTTCCAGGCTCCGCTTGTACTGGGTGTGGTTCGATCCGTTCATGGCCCTCCTTGCTCGGATGCGGTTTCGACAAGGGCGCTGCCTCCCTGCGCCCAGCGCAGGGCAAGCTTCTTTTACAGGATCGGCAATGTTTCGCCGGTGTTAGCGCGCGAATGCCCCGCAGTTCTTATGTTAGCCCATGCCGGGAGAACAAGTCTGTTGCCCGCTAAACTATGATAAAGTTTTCGGTTTGAGGCTGGCGGGAGGCAAAACGGCTAGCGCCATCCCCCGGCGGCCGCAAGCCCCGAGGCTGGACAGGAGTTCACGACCTATGGATCTGAAAACCATTCAGGCCATTCAAGAGAGTTTGAGGCGGGCGCACCTGGATGCCTGGCTCTTTTACGACCACCATCATCGCGATCCGATCGCATACCGTATCCTCCAGATCGCCCCCTCCATGTGCACAAGGCGATGGTACTATATCATCCCCTCAAGCGGCGAGCCAGAGAAACTCGTGCATCGCATCGAGCAGGCAAGCCTCTCAGGGCTGTCCGGCAACGAACACGTTTATGCCTCCTGGCCCGAGCAAATCGGAAACCTGCGCGCGATGCTCAAGGGTCGGAAGAAGGTGGCGATGCAGTATTCACCCTTGAATGCCATCCCCTATATCGGTCTTGTCGACGCGGGCACGGTGGAGTTGGTCCGCCAATGCGGGCCGGAAGTTGTTTCCTCCGCGGATCTGGTGCAGGAATTCGAAGCGCGCTGGTCCCCTGAAACGCTGGCTTTGCATCTTGAGGCGGGCAAGGCTGTTCATGAGATTGTCCGCCAGTCGTTCCGCATTATCCGTGGCGCGGTAACCGGCGGGATGACACTGGATGAATATGGCTTGCAGCAGGAAATCCTCCGGCTCTTCGGAGAACACGGCATCGAGTCCGATGAACCTCCCATCGTGGCCGTAAACGCGCACAGCAGCGACCCGCATTACGCCCCGCAGCTTGCGTCGTCCGTGCCCATTCACGCCGGGGATTTTGTTCTGTTGGATATCTGGGCCAAGCGCCGCGCGCCGGGGGCGGTTTATTTTGACATCACGTGGACCGGTTTCGTTGGCGATGAAATCCCGCGGCGCCACGCTGAGATTTTTGAGGTGGTCAGACAAGCGCGTGACACCGGCGTTGAGCTTGTGCAAACCGCGCTCGGGTCTGGCCGCCCAGTGCATGGGTACGAGGTGGACGACGCGGTGCGGCAAGTGATTATCCGTCACGGCTACGGAGACCTGTTTGTGCACCGCACCGGCCATTCCATTGGGCAGGAAGTGCATGGCGCTGGCGCCAACATGGACAACTTCGAAACTCACGATGACCGCCAGTTAATTCCCGGCACGTGCTTTTCTATCGAGCCCGGTGTCTATCTGCGGGACTTTGGCGTGCGCAGCGAAGTGAACGTCTATGCTGAAGATCGTGGCGCGCGAGTAACGGGCGAGGTTCAGCAGGCGATTGTGCCCATTCTTGCCGCGTCATAAGCAGATATGTTAAGTTGAGTTTTGTCTTACGCGGCAAAGGTCGCATTTGGCGCTCTAGCAGGTTGCTGAAAAAACTATGGGGTGTAGCGGCGACTTTACGGCGCCACAGGTCGAATGATTCCAACACTGGCGTGGCGGGATAAACCCGCCTCTACACCTTTTTCCGCAGGCGGCTCTGAAAAGTTCGGTCAAGAGGGCGGAAGGGCGTGGTTTTAACCGTGCCGTAAACTAAAGCCATGCCCTTCCAGAGTTCTTTTCGTACTTTGCGGCTATCCCAGAGCGACACAGCGGACTGTTAACAACGGAAATCACATGCCCACTGGAGCTGAAAAGAAGAGCGCACCCCAGGGCACGGCCTCTATGGCGGGTCGCGGGTCTGCGAATTCCCGGCCTCCGGACGCCGGCCGCCTGATAACGCTTTGCATTGCGTCCTGGCTTGTGCCCGGCCTGGGCCACTGGCTTCTCAAGCGCAAGTGGCGGGCTCTTGTCCTTTTCCTTGCCATCATCGCGATGTTCGTCTTTGGCATTTTGATGAAGGGGCAGTTCTTCGCCCTGGCCTCGAGCTCCTATCTTGAAAGACTGGGTTATCTTGCGGAGTTATGCGCGGGCCTGGCCATGCCGGTGGCAAAGTTTTTCGGCTACGGGGGCGGAAACCCATTCTTTATCAGCGCCGACTATGGAACGGCTTATCTGATTTCCGCCGGCATGCTCAACGTGCTGACGATTCTCGACGTATATGACATCGCGCTTGAGCGCAAACCCTGATGAGACAGATGAGAGTGGCGAGAGACAAGAGACGAGCAAATCAATTGACCTGGGGGGTCTTAGTGTTTAACCCGCCTCTCGTCTCTGGTCTTTTGTCTCTGCTTTTACTATGACAATCCATCACTTTCCGGCCATGGTGCTCTTCGCGTTTCTCGTCTCGGTGGTGTTTGCCGTGCTTGGCAAGAACGTCACGCGGGAGCGGATATTCTACGGGATCAAGTCTTTTGTCCTTTTCATCGGCATTGCCGTGCTACTCGGCTGGATCATGTATCCGTTCCCGCATTAGATTCGTTTTTTTCTAAATAGCGAAGTGCTGTCATTCGCAATTAGGCGGTGTATTCGTTGCGCACGGAAACCACTTACCCGGCGCTCTGGACCACCCGCCCCCGAGGGGTAGCCACGGCACGGTGTTTGTGCCGTGGGCTGTTGGCTTGGCAAAAGGAAAGCCCACGGCACGCAAATCGTGCCGTGGCTACCATCTACCTTGGAATCGCAGCCCTCTCCGTCGCACCGCGTGAGGGAAAACACGGAACTGCAATGAGGAGCAAGCATCGTGGATTTTCATATCACCCCAGCAGGCAAAAAGCTCGTCACGCTGATCCCCGGCGATGGGATTGGCCCTGAGGTCACGCAGGCGGCGATCAAGATTATCGAAGCGACAGGCGCCGTCGTCGCGTGGGAGAAGCGTGAGGCTGGCGCCGAAGTGTTCAAGCGCGGCCTGCCCTCGGGCGTTCCGCAGGAAACTATTGAATCTATCCGCAAGACCCGTGTCGTGCTGAAGGGACCTCTGGCGACGCCGGTGGGCTTTGGCGAGAAGAGCGCCAATGTGACCCTACGCAAGCTGTTTGAAACCTACGGCAACATCCGCCCGGTGCGCGAGATGCCCGGCGTGCCCACGCCGTTCAGCGGGCGCGGCGTCGATCTTGTCGTGGTGCGTGAAAATATTGAAGACCTTTATGCCGGCATTGAATACATGCAAACACCCGGCGTAGCCGAAGGACTCAAGCTGATTTCCCGCAAGGGTTGCGAGAAGATTGTGCGGCTGGCGTTTGAATTTGCGCGCTCCGAAGGGCGCGAACGCGTGCACTGCGCAACCAAAGCAAACATCATGAAGCTCACCGAGGGCATGATGAAGCGGACCTTCGAGGAGATTGCCGCGGAGTACCCCGGCATTCAGGCGGCCCATATCATCATCGACAACTGTGCCCACCAACTGGTGAAAAAGCCCGAGCAGTTTGACGTGATCGTCACCACGAATATGAATGGTGACATCATCAGCGATCTTTCTTCGGCGCTTGTGGGCGGGCTCGGTTTCGCTCCCTCGGCCAATATCGGCAACGACGCGGCGATTTTTGAGGCGGTGCACGGCTCGGCCCCGAAGTATGCTGGCAAGGACGTGATTAACCCTACTGCGCTCATCCTATCCTCTGTCATGATGCTGCTGCATCTCGGCGAGTTTGAGGCGGCATCGAAAATTGAACATGCCGTGCTCGTGACGCTCGAAGAAGGCAAGGTGCAGACGGGCGACGTGGCGGGGTATGACAAGGGGGTATCAACTTCCGCCTATACGGATACAATCATATCCAACCTTGGCCGCAAGGCCATAAAGTCGCGCGTGCGAAACCATCAACCGGTCCGGTTGCCCCAGGTGCCGTCACGGCCTGACCTCGTGACAAGCGGCTCGCGCCGGGTAGTGGGCGTTGACGTTTTTGTCGAGTCGCCGCATAGCGCCAGCACGCTAGGGCCGCAACTGGAGCAGCTCGCGGCGGAAACACCCTTCCGGCTGAAGCTCATCTCGAATCGCGGCACGAAGGTGTACCCGGCCATGGGCGCCATCACGGATTGCGTAGACCACTGGCGTTGCCGCTTTGTTTCGCGCTCCGCCACGGACGATGTTACGGACGAGCAGGTGCTGGCCCTCGTCCAGCGGGTTTCTACCCATCACCGCTGGGTGCATCTGGAAAAGTTGCTTGAGCTCGACGGCAAGCCTGGATTCACCAAAGACCAAGGCGAGGATTAACGAGGCTTTGTCTCAGACCCACAAGACGTGTTCCGCGACTCTGCCACTCGCTGTGCGGAATGGCTGTGCCATTCCGGGTCGGCCGTTCTTTTAACATTCATGTCCGGCAGGGCAAAGCCCTGCCGGACCTGATAGACAGTGCGCTATGCGGCCGGGAAGCCGCAGGCTTCCCGCACCGCAAGCGGCAGAGCCGCAAAAACATCACGAACAACTTTACTTGCTCGCAGCACCATCAATCCGGAGAATTGACTTGACCGAAGCCTCCAAACCGCTGGTCGGAATTATCATGGGATCCCGGTCCGATTGGGAGACGATGTCCGAGGCAGCCAAAACCCTGAAGGCGCTTGGCGTCCCTTACGAAGTCCGGATCGTCTCCGCGCACCGGACGCCGGATGCTATGTTTGCCTATGCGGAGTCGGCCGAGGAGCGCGGCCTTGAAGTGATTATTGCCGGCGCCGGCGGCGCGGCGCATTTGCCGGGAATGTCCGCGGCCAAGACCGTGCTTCCCGTCTTGGGCGTGCCCGTTGAGTCGCCCACGCTGCATGGCATGGATTCCCTGCTTTCCATCGTTCAAATGCCCGGCGGGGTTCCGGTGGGTACGCTTGCCATCGGCAAGGCTGGCGCCAAAAACGCGGCATTACTTGCGGCTGAGATTCTGGGCGTCAAGTATCCGCATATCCGGGACGCCGTGCGCCGCAACCGTGAGCTGCAAACGCAGGCGGTCCTCGATCACCCCGACCCGCAAGGCTAGCCACGGCACGGTTCGTATGCCACGGCTACCTGTCGCGCGAAACACCCGTAACGGCTTATCACGTGAATCATGAAGATTGGAGTCCTTGGAGGCGGACAACTTGGACGGATGATGGCCCTCGCGGGTTACCCACTAGGCCTGCGTCTGCGCTTCCTTGATAAATCGATGGACTCGCCTGCCGGCCAGGTGGCCGAGTGCATGGTAGCGGATTTCAATGACTCGCAAGGTTTGGAGCGTTTTGGCGCTGGGTTGGACCTGGTGACGTATGAATTTGAAAACGTCCCTTCGAGCGCCGCGCACTTTCTCGCGCAACGCGTGCCGCGGTTCTTCCCGCCACCCAGGGCCCTCGAGATAGCGCAGGACCGGTATATCCAAAAACAGTTCTTCCAGCGTCTCGGTATTCCCACGCCCGCATTCCGCGCCGTCAGCGCGCGCGAGGAGCTTGACCTCGCGGCCGGAGAAATCGGCTTGCCCGCGCTCCTGAAAACGCGGCGGTGGGGCTATGACGGCAAAGGCCAGAGGGTGCTTCGGGAGGCGAGTGATCTGGATGCAGCATGGCAGGGCATGGGCGCAGTCCCGCTGATTATTGAAAGCTATGTGAGCTTCGAGCGCGAGGTCTCGCTGATCGCGGTGCGCGGTGCAAACCAGGAAACCGCGTTCTATCCCATCACGGAGAACCGGCACCAGGAGGGGATCCTGCGCGTCTCGCTCGCTCCCGCCTCAGGCATCGAAGCAGATCTTCAAGAGATTGCGCAGGATTACGCGCAAAGAATTTTCGCGGAACTCGGTTATGCCGGAGTCTTGACGATAGAATTTTTCCTTGCCGGTGGAAAGTTGCTCGCCAATGAGATGGCCACGCGCGTCCATAACTCCGGCCACTGGACGGTTGAAGGCGCTGACACCAGCCAGTTTGAGAATCACCTGCGAGCTATCGCCGGGCTGCCGCTCGGATCAACGGCGGCGCGCGGCGCATCGGCCATGGTGAACTTCATTGGCTGCATGCCCAATCCCCGCCTTGTGCTCGCAATCCCCGGTGTGCACCTTCATCTTTACGGAAAGGCGGCCCGGCCCGGACGCAAGCTGGGACACGCCACCCTCTGCTCACCTCAACTCGAAACTCTTGCCGCCTCTGTCGAAAAACTGCAGAAATTAGCCGCGTGCTAGCCCGGATTATTCATGAAACGATTGGCACTCGCGGAAGGGCGGGGTTTTAACCCCGCCGAAAACGGCGGTTCCTTCGGTTCCC
>JBOGJX010000179.1:0-5648 GCA_050745285.1 Terriglobia bacterium | reverse complement strand
GATCGATGTGACCCTCCGACGGACCGCTGAATTATCTTGAGTCAGCTGGGCTCTTCCACAGGGAAGGGACCTATTAACTACCTGCGTGACCTCGCTACACACCACCGCAGACGCCCTCAAATGAGCGGGGGACTAAACCAGAGAAGCCCATTTAACCTAACCAGCTGCAGGCTTCGCCGAAGACCCTCGAAAAACAATTCCCGGTCCAAATCAAGCCACGAGCCCTGGGCTCCAGCAACGCGCTCGGCCGCGGATTCGCGGGCGCTTCACTTGCCGTAAAGTCGGCATACCATAACCATACTTGTGACCTGGAGCTACCAGACGGGCTAAAGCAAGGTTAGGCCGTTTACCGTCAACTTGACGATCGACTCCCGAGCACGAGTCGGTGCATCCCCGGCCCGCCCCGCTGCTTTCGTATCGGCGTTAGTGGATCTCGTCCCTCATCTGCCAATAAACACGTCCACCAATTCACCGGCATAAAGGTTGACGCCTTTGGGCTTGTTGAACCTGAAGATCACCGGCAAATCTCTCACATCCACACGCTCGGTCCTCTGGTCCGAAAGCTCGATCTTGGGAGACACGTACGGTTCTGTTCTGACGTATTCGAGTGGAATCGTGATATGGGTGCCTCGGATCAGCATCCTGGTTTTCATCATTGACGAGGGAGGAAGCCGGGGAACCAGGATTTCGTCAACATAGCAGCGAACGTCGAGGACACTTCCTGGGCTTCCCAACAATAACACCGGATCAAACCCCTGAGTATAAGAGTCGTAGGCACCCTGCGCAGAGATGTAGCTCCCAGCCACTGTGTTGATCGAAAGGACGATGCCATCTCGCGGCGCTCGAAGTGTGTACCTGGAAAGGAGAGCGAGTGACGAGCGGTACGAAGCTTCGAGCGCGGCGTACTGTCCTTCCTGGTTCCTTATGTCGTAATTCCACGCGCCGGCTTTGGTCAGGACGTATTGCTTTTTGGCAACCTCGACATTCGCCTTCGCAGTCGCGGCGGCATCCAGCGCGCTGTCCAGCGATTGTTTGGTAGAAACGCCTATCCGGTAAGAGGCTTCCTGGTAGCCGAGGGTGTCCTCAGCGCTCTTCAGCGTCGCTTCCGCCGCTTGAACCTGTGCTGCAGCGATCTCGAGGTTTTGCTTTCGCGGTTCTGCCTTGAGCTCCTCAAGTAAGCGGTCGGCAGCCCGTGCCTGTGCGAGAAGCTGTTCTGTCGTGGCTCGCTGCACGGAATCGTCGACCAGTAAAAGGGGCATACCGCGCCGCACGTGCTGGCCCTCGCGAACATAGACATCTTTGACCGTGCCTGATACGTCCGGAAAGACATTGATGTTCTCTCCGCTCGTCTGCTCGCTCTCCACAATTCCCTCGGCGTAAATGCCATTCGGGTAAGGATTGGACGGTGGTTGATGCAGAGGCGGCGGCGATGGGCGTTGGGTGGAGAAGAAACGCACCGCCACGCCACCCGCGACTACGCCAATAAGAGCGACTACGAACAAACCCTTGAGCTTCATAGTCTATTCCCGAGCTCGCCGCCGCGTTTGCCGGATTCCCTCAGCCGGCCATCCTCCATTTTCAGAATGCGGTCGGCGAATTCATAGATTCGGCTGTCATGAGTCACAATCACGATGCACCGCCTTTCATGGCGGACGTGCTCGTGCACAAAAGCGACGATCTCGTGTCCCGTGTTGCCATCGAGGGAAGCCGTGGGCTCATCCATGATCAGAATGTCGGGCTGGCCGACAATCGCGCGGGCAATCGCGACGCGTTGCTGTTCGCCGCCACTCAGCTTCACAGGAGGAAGTTGTGCTCGACCGCGCAGGCCCACAATCTCCAAGTAATGCAAGGCCACGCTGAGAGATTCTTTCCAGCCCCTGCGCCTTAGAATGAGGGGAATTGCCACGTTCTCTACCGTGGTGAGCCGGGGAAAAAGGTGAAAATCCTGGAACACAAATCCGATCTTGTTCAGCCGGAACTCGGCGAGCGCATCAGCGCTCTGACTCCAAAGGTCGATCCCGTCCACGGCCACGTCTCCGGAGTTCGGCCGAAGGATCCCGGAGAGCACGCTCAGCAAGGTCGTCTTTCCGCTTCCTGAAGGGCCCACGATATACAGCATTTCTCCAAAATAGGCTTGCAAATTGACTGACCGGAGCGCCGTGGTCTGCGCATCGCCTTCGCCAAACGACTTGACCAGCCGATTTGCCTTGATTGCCGCGTCGGGCATTTCATCCTCTGAAGACATCGAACGGTTCAATCCGCAACACCGCACGAATCCCGATGTAGCCGGAAACCGCGGCAATGACCAGACTCACCAGTAGAGCAAGCCCAAGGTTCGCGTACGCCTCCGTAGGTGGGAATTCCGGCAGGGTAAGCTTGGCGAGCCCGATGATCGCCGTGCACGCGCCAACGCCCAAGCCATAGCCCGTAAATGATGCCAGCCCCGCCTGAAAAAGGATCATCCCGGTCAGTTCCCGCCCTGTTGTCCCGATGGCTTTTAGCGCGCCGAATCTCTCGCGATTCTCCAAAACGAAGGTGTAAAAAATCAGGCCCGACACTGTGAGGCCGATGATCACACTGAACACAGTTATAAGCCCAATGTTGACCCCCGCGTCCGTCCGGTAGAGAAAAGAAGTGGAAAGAGCCTGCCTGAACTCGTCCTTGCTCAGCGCCAAGTAGCCGAGCGCGCGGACTTGCCGTTCGATTCGGGGCACGTCGCGCACACTCTTCGGCTCTACCAGAATGTAAGAGATCGTGTACCGAGGGTTGGGGACATACTGAAGTGCCCGATAGTACGTCGTGTAGAGCGTGGGAACTCCGCGAAGCCCCGACAGCGGAACCCTGGCGATACCCACGATCACCCCACGGTGGTCATTCAGCTCGAATGTCGCACCGATGTGTGGATTCCCGAGCTTAGAAAAGGCCGAATCATCAATAGCAATGAAACTGTTGGTCGTATAGATGTCCTGGATTTTCCCTTTCAACATTTTCGGCCTTCCCAATAGACTTGTCTCGTCCAGCCCGATGACTGTCACGGCCTGATAGCGGCCATTGGAAAGTTTTACCAAACCGCCTCCGGAATAGAGCGGAACGGCGTACTTGACGCCAGACATGCTGCGTACCGCGTCCAGCGCATAGTCCGGCATGCCGACGGCGGCGTTTCCGTCCAGAGACCCGGCATCCATTACCCAAACCGATGCCCCAATGTTCGTAACCATAGAGGCCGAGTAACGCAGTTCCCCGATCAGGGCCGAGGTGACAAACACCAGCAGGAAAACGGCGAAGGCGATCCCGCTGACCAAGGTCGCAAATTTCAACCTGTCGGTTACCAGTAACTTATAGGCCAGCGTGAGCAATCCCCTCACTCGTCACCTCCTTGTGATTCATCGGCGCCGTGGCGAGCTTGTCATGTCGTCTCGTGAGAGCGTCAGTAGATCAGATTGGAGCGGTTCGCGCGCAGGAGGGCGTTCTCGCCAGCAGAAACTCCAAATTGAGACTTCCGAGCGTGCCGCTCTTGACCGTTTTTAGCCCCGCCTCATTGAGCATGGCCCGTAGCTCCGGGAATGTGACATGGCCGTGACGATGAAAGTGTCCGAAGAAGCCTCGGCATTTCGCTGAAGATTCTCCGAAGTCAACAGCAAGCACACGTCCTCCGGGCTTCAGAACCCTTCGAATTTCGCAGAGACACTGTTGCCGTGCTGTGCGATCCAAATGATGCAGCATCACAGTGCTTAGGACAGCATCAAACGAGCCGTCGGGGAACGGCAACTTCTGGACTGCGGCGTTCTCGAACCTGACATCGACTGCGTTTTTTCTTGCTTTCTTGCGAGCACGTCCAATCATCTCTGGCGAGGCGTCGATTGCGTAGACCGCACCCGCCGCTCCAACACGGCGCTTGGCCGCGACGGCCAGAGTTCCCGTGCCGCAGCCTACGTCCAATACCCACTCGCCGGGTTGCGGCCCTGCCAGGTCCAGCGTCTTCTCGCGAAAAGCTTGCTCTCCGCCACGGAGCCAGTGCATGAGGTCGTAAAAGAACGGTCGATGGAGGATGATCCCCGTTGTGTTCGGCATGGCATGTGGCTCGGCCGTGTTGCTCATCGGTGTCGCCTGGAACAAGTATGCTGAAGTGGACATCTGTTCAGCAATCAGAGTACGATCCGGGGAGAGGCTTTGGGAAGAACAGGAAGTCTCGGATCGTTCATTTCTGAACAGACCAGCGTCATTTGTTCTGAAATTGGCGCGACATAGAGACGAAATGAAAGGGAACACGACTGACCGGCGGGTGCGAAAAACTCAAACCGTGCTGCACCAGGCTCTGATGTCCCTGGTTCTTGAGAAGAAATACGAATCGATTACAGTGCAGGACATACTTGACCGGGCCGACGTGGGTCGTTCGACCTTTTACGTGCACTACCAAAATAAGGACGAACTACTCGCCGCCGGACTCGAACACTTAAAGAGCTTGCTGAATGCTGCGCAGTCCAGTTCGGCGCCTCCTGGCAGGCTTTTCGAAAGGATTATCGGATTTAGTCGACCGATGTTCGAGCACTCTTCCGGGCGTCGAGAGCTGCTTCGCTCCTTGCTCAGTTCGAGCGCTGAGCCCGTTGTGCGTCGGGAAATCCATTCCGTATTGGCCGCTGTTGTCCATCAGGAAGTAGAAAGAGAGTTCCGCAGGCGGAAACGAACGAACTGGCCTATATCGCCCGAACTCTTGACCCACTCTCTTGTGTCCACGTACATCTCGATGCTGACTTGGTGGCTGAATTCCAAGAATCCGGTTTCACCAGAAGATATGGATGCGGCATACCGCCATCTCTTCCTGCCTTGCCTTGCCTCGATCTTTGGGTAGAGTCGCATGCCGCGGATTCGGATGAAGGTGGTCAGTGATTTCGATTTGATTTCCTCATTCATTCCGACGCTGTGCCGGTCATGGGCAGAGCGAAGCGACGCTCGCAGTAAGACGCCTGGGCATCGAACCGACTGCAACATGCTGATTGCGAAAGCCCAGGCGCGGAGTAGCGTTTACGAATCCACTTGTCGTGTAGTCGGCATGCCGTACATCTGTCGCATCACGTATTGACATCCCGAGCGGATCACGCGCTACTCGGAAGTTGAGTCGCCTGGGTCACGGCACACTCGGAGAAGTGCCGGCACTCACACGAAATCGCAATGCGATAAACGCCGTCCTCCTGCGACTACCCGCTATAAAGGATGTAGTGTTTACCTGCCCAGCTAAACGGTGAACGCGATCTCTACGCACCCGATTTGGAAGGACCTTCGCTGCCCGAAGCCACCGCCGTTCGTCATTCGAAAACCCAACCAAACCCCATCCCAACTCAAGGAGGATATACAACGTGTTTAGTGAACTCATGCCTCTTCTAGCGCAGCGCACCGTGTTGATTACGGTGGCGCGCGAAGACGAGAAAACCATCCGCGCGCATGTAATCCCCAAGCGCATCAAGGAGGACGAAAACGCTGCCCTGACGACGCCGCTCAGCTTCGTGGGAACACCAGAGGAGCTGGACCGGGACTTTGCCCGCGAGCTGACCGGCTACGTTGACGCTCACCAGCGCCTGGGCAGCACCCTGGCCGAGGCAAAGGCAACAATGGAAGCTGCGGCCAAAGCGGCTCAGGAGGAGGCGAAACGC
>JBOGJX010000178.1:0-11855 GCA_050745285.1 Terriglobia bacterium | reverse complement strand
GCGCAGCTCCGTGTGACCGTCCGTGGGCTGAATATCGAAGTCCACGTCATTCACGCTCACTACCTTGCGATGGTTCACGTCGATGATCTGCTGGTCCAGAACATCCTTCTTCACGGAAATCAGGCTTTCGTTGGGCACGTGAGGATGCATCTCCGGGGTCGCAACCCCGCCTTGCACGGCGCGAACAGAGACGGATTGGATCTGGTCATGCGTGATCCAGCGAGTTGCCTTTTTCGGCGTCTTCACTTGATACGCGGCGACGAGAAGCGCGTTCTGGCTTGGATTTACGAACACGTCTGCCAGACGGCCCTGGTAATCGCCCTTGGCGTCAAACACCGGCAGGTTTTGCAGCTCGGTAAAGTAAATCATGGTGCGCCTCGAGGATCAGCAATCAGCCATTGTAGCGGCGCTCTGTGAGCGCCGAGACCATGACTTAACCTGGATTATTGGCGAAGTTCAGTTTGGCAGTCAGGAGGGCGGGGTTAAAACCACGCCCTCCTGACGCGGCATCGAAACTGCTAGCCCGGCAGCGGCCGCAGGGAAGCCAGCAGCTCAGCGGGCGGATAGGAGTTGATAACGGCCTTCTTCTCCATCCAGCCGCGCCGCGCGGTGAGAACGCCGTAGCGCATGAACTGAAAGTGCTCGGGATCGTGCGCGTCGGTCGAAATCACTACCTTCATCCCCTTGTCGCGGGCGAGCCGCACGTGGCGGTCACACAGGTCGAGCCGCTCCGGGTTGCCATTCACTTCCAGAATCACGCCGTGCCGTCGCGCCGCGTCAAAAACCCGCTCCACGTCAAAATTGAATGGGTCGCGCCGCAGGATCTGACGCCCCGTGGGATGTCCTAGAATCCGCACGTATGGATTTTCGAGGGCTTTGAGCAACCGCCCGGTCATTTCTTCGCCAGGTTGGGTCATGCGCGAGTGGACGCTAGCCAGCACGATGTCAAACTGGCGCAGAACTTCATCGGAATAATCCAGCCGCCCACCGCCGAGAATATCCACCTCCGTCCCCGCCCAGATTTCAATACCCTTTACCTTATCCCGCGCTGCCTTGATGCGCCGGATGTTTTCCAGCGCTCTCTTTTCATCCAGGCCATGAGCCACGGTGACGGCCTTTGAGTGATCGGTGATCAGGATGTAGCGATAGCCGAGCTTCTTGGCGGCGGCGGCCATCTCCTCAACGCTCGTATGCCCGTCCGAGGCGTTAGTGTGCATTTGCAGGTCGCCGCGAATGTCAGACAGGCTTACCAGGTCCGGCAACTGGCCAGTTTCGGCGGCTTCGATCTCGCCCATGTGTTCGCGCAATTCGGGGGGAATCCAGGCGAGACCCAGTCTTTCGTAGACCTCCTCCTCGGTGCGCCCGGCGACGGGCTTTTCGCCCTGGTAGAGGCCATATTCGCTCAGCTTCAGGCCGAGCTTCCGGGCGCGCTCGCGCAGGGCAACGTTATGTTCCTTCGATCCGGTGAAGTATTGCAAGGCGGCGCCGTAAGACTCGCGCTCGAGCATGCGCACGTCCACCTGGAGGTCGTTGTCGAGTTTCACGCTGACCTTGTTCTCGCCCTTGCCAAGCACTTGCGCCACCCGGCTATGTTTGATGAAGTGGCTGGCGATCGAGGTATGGTCACGGCCGGTGACGAGCAGATCCAGATCCCCCACCGTCTCGCGGCCGCGCCGGAGCGACCCCGCCGCCGTGACCTGCTCCACTCCCTTGCACTCACGTAGATAATCCGAAAGTTCCTGCGCTGTTTCAAAAGCCACGTCCAGACGGAAGCGGCCCGCCGCGCGCCGGAAAACTTCGATCGCTTGGAGGATGTTGGCCTCGGATTTTTCACTCATCCCGGCGAGCGAGCGCAGCCGCCCTGATTTGGCTGCCGCCTCCAGGTCGTCCATAGATTTTATATCCAACTCCTTGTAAAAGAGCCTTGCCTTTGCCGGTCCCACGGTCTGCAGTTGCAGCAGGTCCAAAAGCGTGTGCGGCACTTTCTTCAATTGCTCCTGGTGGTATTCCAGGCGCCCGGTGGAAGTGAGCTCCGTGATTTTCTTGGCGAGGTCAACTCCAATACCAGGAATCTCCGTCAGCTTGCGGTTGGGGTCGCGCGCAATGTCTGCCAGCCGCTCGGGATAGCTCTCGATCACCCGCCGGGCCCGGTCATAGGCAGCGGCTTTGAAAGCCCACTTTCCGTCTTCCTGAAGAATCTTGACGAGATTGGATATTTCTTCAAAAACCGCGGCGATTTCCGAATTCTCCATAGATAGGCTTCCTCGAATGACAATTCAAACTAGAGGTAGCCACGGCACGTAGTTTGTGCCGTGGGTGGTTGCCCGTCGAAAAACCCACGGCACAAACTACGTGCCGTGGCTACCATTGAGCGCTGCTTGCTGCGCCAAACCCAGCGGGCGCGGCAAGCAGCGCCCCTACGAACGCGGTTCTTACCGCTAACCCTTTGGCAATAAATTAGTTACAGTCAAAATCCAACTGTTGCATTTTGCCACACTAGCGCTTACAATTAGAAGTAATGCACCCGGCTGAATCCATCCGCCGATTAGGGCTTCAGACCAAAATCATCATCATTTTTGTGGTCGCCGTGGTATGCCTGCTGACGGTGTCGACTTTTATCGCCATGCTGCTCACGCGGCAGCCGGTGGAAGAGGAAGTCTACCGGAAAGCCTTGGCGCAGGCAAGGTTGTCGGCTCACAACCTGGTGAACGATCAGGCCCTTCAAGACCCTCACGACCTCAGCAAAATCCTCCGGCAGATGCAGCACGACGTCCCCGGAGTGCGGCAAGCGGACGTCTTCGTGCATCAAGGCGGGAACAAGCTGCTCGCCTCAACCAATCCATCTGGCAAGCACGAGGAGCTGGATGCCATTCCTCAGATAAATGATAGCCGCTGGGCGAGTGATCACCTGAACGAGTTCGAGCGCGCCAACGCGAACCAGGTCACGATTGAAAGTGCGGATGGAAAATACTGGATACTTTCGACGGCGCTGCATGAGCGGGGGAAGTTGGTGGGCTGCCTTGTTCTCAAAGTCTCGAAGCTGCGCTCGGACGTGATCACGCAGGAAATCGTGGCAGACAACTTCCTGCTGATGCTTTGCAGCTTGATCGTGCTGATTTTTGTAGTTCATGGATTCTTTCTGAAGAGCGTGCGGGCGCCGGTGAAGGAAATGATCCGTGTGATGAAATCTGCGGAGGGCGGACAGCTTGCCGTCCGATCACACGCGGGAAGCCAGGATGAGATCGGCCAGCTCTCTATGCACCTGAATGGCATGCTCGAGCGGATCGAGAACTTCAACAATGAGCTCGCGCGCAAGATCAAGGACGCGACGCAGGAGCTGGCGCGGCGCAACGTGGAACTGACGCGCATTAACGAGGAGCTTTTCGAGACTCAGAAAACCCTGGCGCGCTCGGAGCGCCTTGCCGTGGCGGGACAATTGGCGGCGAGCCTGGCGCACGAGATCGGTACGCCTCTTAACTCCATCTCCGGGCACGTGCAATTGATGGCGCGGCGGAAAACGGGGGATCCGGCCACCGACCGCCGACTGGAAATCATCCAGAAACAAATTGACAACATCGTGCGGACGGTGAAACAACTGCTTTCCTGGACGCGGAAGTTTGATCTGCGCATCGAGCCGGTGGACGTCCGCCGCGTGCTCGAGGAATCCGTGCTGCTCTCCTCGCCGTCACTTGAGCTGCGGAAGATCAGGGTGCGCACCCATTTTCCGGAGGATTGCCCGCGTGTTTATGCCGATATCGGCTACTTGCAGCAGGTTTTCCTGAACCTGATTAATAACAGCATGGATGCCATGCCGCACGGCGGATTGTTAGACCTCCGCCTTGTCTTCCCGGCAAATGGCAATGGCAAAAGCCTGGCGATTGAGGTAAAGGATACGGGCGAGGGAATCACGGCGGATAACCTGAGCCACATCTTTGATCCCATGTTCACCACCAAGCGTATGGGGACCGGAGCCGGATTGGGCCTCGCCATCTGCAATCAGATTATCCACCAGCACGGCGGAAGCATCGAAGTCGAGAGCGCGATTAATCACGGAACACGGTTCAGGATCACCGTGCCGCTCGATTGCCGCGAGAAGATGGAGACAACCTCCGCGGTAAGCCAGGTCGGCACGCTTGCGTAGGGCTGATCCGTTGCTGCTGACGTGCAGCGTTGCCGCTTGCTGCTTCGTAGGGGCGCTGCTTGCCGCGCCCGTGGACGTCGGGCGCACGCAGCAAGCAGCGCCCCTACGAGACATCCATCGACGCAACGGCTCGTTGCGCCAGACTAGATTTTCCAATGACCCCGGCGGCCGTGTAGGACGCGCTTACCCGCGGCCGCCGCTGCAGATCAATCATGCCCATGCCCATGCCTATCAGTATCAATGTTCTTGTGGTGGATGACGATCCCGACACTCGAGATCTCCTGCGCGAGGTGCTGAGCGAAGAAGGATACAAAGTTCTTACCTCGGGAAACGGCGAGGAAGCGCTGCGGATTGGCGAGCAGGAGCTTTTCGATGTCATCATCAGTGACATGAAACTGGGCCCCCACCTCAACGGCCTCGATGTCCTCAGAGCCTATAAATCCATTCAGCCCGAGTCCGAGGTGATTCTCATCACCGCGTTCGGGTCCATGGAGACGGCAATTGAGGCGGTGAAGGCCGGAGCGTTTGATTACATCTCCAAGCCTTTTAAGATTGACGAGGTTTTGCTTCAGGTCAGCCGGGCGATCGAGAGCCGCAGCCTGATCCGCGAAAACCGCAACCTGAAGCGCCAGTTGGGCAGCCAAGGGCAGCTTTCAAGCCTTGTGGGCCGCAGTCCCGCCATGCTTGAGATATACAAGAAGATCGCCATGGTCTCGGACGCGCGCTCCACGGTCCTTATTTATGGAGAGAGCGGCACGGGCAAGGAACTAGTGGCCAAGGCCATCCATCATAACGGCGCGCGCGCCGGGCAGCGCTTCTTCGCGGTGAACTGCGGTGCGCTGGCCGAATCGCTCCTCGAAAGCGAGCTTTTCGGACACGCTCGCGGCTCATTTACCGGTGCGTTTGAAAACAAACGAGGTATCCTAGAAGAGGCCAGTGGCGGCACGGTGTTCCTGGACGAAGTTTCGGAAATGAGCCCGGCTCTGCAGGTGAAGCTGCTGCGCGCCATCGAAGAGCAGGAGGTGCGGCGCATCGGCAGCAACCAGATGATCAAGACCGATATTCGCTTTATTGCCGCCAGCAACCGCGTGTTGGGGCAATGGGTGGAAGAAGGGAAGTTTCGCGCCGACCTTTATTATCGCCTGCGCGTGGTTGAGATTAATGTTCCGCCGCTGCGGGAGCGGACAGAGGATGTTCCGCTGCTGGTTGAATATTTCCTCAAGCGGCTCGGTCATGACCGGAACCAGACTTATTCTGTATCGAGCCAGGCGCTCTCCGCGCTGATCAGCTATGAGTGGCCCGGCAACGTGCGTGAGCTCGAAAACGCCCTCGAAGCCACGGTGGCCCTCAACCGGTCCGGCGCCATTACTCTGGAAGACCTGCCTCCCAAGCTGCGCCCTGAGAATCACAATGACGAGCGGCTGGAGCGCCTGCATGCGGGCCTGCCTTCGCTCGATGAGTTAGCAAAGCGTTATCTGCTCCACGTGCTTAAAGTGACGGACGACAACAAAGCGCGCGCCGCCAGCATCATGGGCATTGACCGCAAAACGCTCTACCGCATGGTGGAGCGGTTCAAGCTGCGGAATTGACCGGAGAAGAAGCTTTTAACGGAGGGTGGCCATGGCACGGAGTTTGGGCCGTGGGCCTTTATCATTATGGATTTTGGAGGAATCGCCAATAATCCCAAATCCGGAATCAACAACCCACGGCGCACAAATCGTGCTGTGGCTATTCGTTGTCTCACAGCCGATTCAAAGGAATGATACCCAACGCATGAAATATCCATACATTGCGAAGTGCTTCGCCCAACACGCATTTTCCGGTTTCAAAACGCCGTATATGGTGATGTTTGAAACCACGCTGATGTGCAATATGTTCTGCGAGTATTGCATCTTTGGCGAGGAGGGGAAATTCAACGACCTCACCACGCGCGGAGCGCGCGACCGTATCTTCAAGCGCATTGACGAGTTCTGCGAGATGGGAATTTTTGCCCTTAGTTTTTCGGGCGGCGAGCCGCTGCTTAATCCGAACACGACAAACTATATTGCCTACGCTGCTGACAAAGGCATGTGGACTTCAATGCCCTCAAACGGCCTGCTGATCGGAAAGTACGCGGACGGCGTGGCCCGCCTGGATATGCTTGAAGTGTCGATCGACTCGTTGAATCCCGAGCGCTTCGCCAAGCGCCGCGGGATTAATGGCTTGCAGAAGATTATCGGAAATCTTGACGTGGTCCTCGCCAAGCGCAAGCCGTTTACCACCCAGGTCAACGCCGCGGTTAATCTGGAGAACCTTGAGGATCTTCCCGCGCTGGCCGCGTTCTGCAAGGAACGCAACCTGGTGCTGCATCCCGAGGCGGTGCATAATGTGATGCGAGGCGGCGAGCTTCTTCCGGATTCCGAGTTGCACGGCGAGGCCATCGATCAGGTCGAGAAGTCTTTGCATCAATTGCGCGCCAGTTTCCCCAAAAACATCCGCTTTTATGAGAATTATTATCCCTTCTATCGTAACGGCGGATTCAACGCTGCCTTCCCGTGCCGCCACGCTTCAAAGCTCGTCTCCATGAAGCCGGATGGGTCAATTCACCTCCCCTGCGCCTTCATGACGCTGCATAAATCCCAGGCGCCGCTCAAGGAAATCTATGCTTCCGAAGAAGGCCGGAAGATTCTGGCTCAGGAAAAATCCATGTGGGATTTCTGCGAGGGCTGCAAGATTGGCTGCGCCTACGAAGTAAGCGCCTACGCGAACAGCCCATGGCTGGCGATGAAATCCGCCCTTAATTTTCTCCGCATGGCGTGAGGGGGCGTGCATTTTTTCACGCTTTCTGAGGGTTTGTGTTGAATCGGTAGGGGTAGCCACGGCACGAAGTTTGTGCCGTGGGCCTTTATAATTATGAATTTTAGATTGTCGATTCTGAAGGAATCGCCAATAATCTAAAATCCGGGATCGAAAAACCCACGGCACAAACTTCGTGCCGTGACTACCATCGCTGGGCTCGCCCCTCTATTACATTACAGCCCTGGAAACAATCGCGCCTCCAAGGCCAGGATGCCAATCCCTGCCAGGATGGTGACAAGGGTTATTGGAATTCCTACACGGCTGAATTCCCAGAAGGAAATACTCACTTTCTTATTGGCCTGCTGCAGCACGATAAGATTGGCCACCGAGCTGAACGGGATGCAGTTGCCCGCCAGCGTGCTCGCGCTGGCAAGCACCAGCCAGGCAAAATGCGGGTGCTGCAGGGTCTTTACAATAGGTTCGAAGATGAGCACGGCGGGCACGTTGCTCACCAGGTTTGAAAGCACCACCATGGCTCCGCTCAGCCCGAAGAGTTGGGCCACGGTTCCCCCGGCGAGCATGGGCCGGAACTCATTCACCAGGTAGGCCACGGCGCCCGAAGCCTCGAGACCTTGGATCACGACAAACAGGGACGCGAAAAATAGGAGCAGGGTCCAATCAATATTGCGATGGATCGATTCAGATTTGACGCGGCCTATGATCAGGATCAGCGCTCCCACCGAGGCGGCGACCAGCGGGAAAGAAAAATTGAAAACCCAAAGGATCACCACAAGCGAGGCCGCCAGCACGCATTTCGCCAAAAGAGTGCGGTTCAGTGAGGCCACCGAGCCCGGCGCCCCGCTCGGGAAGATGGAAAGCATCTTATGGGGCAATTGCTTCCGGAAAATCAGAGCGAGCAGGAAGAGATTCAACGTCAGGCCAACGAGCGAGACGGGAGCAAGGTGGGCCAGAAATCCGAGAAAGGAAAAGTGGGCGGAGACGCCGATGAGCACGTTCTGCGGGTTTCCCGTAATGGACATCACGGACCCGATGTTGGCGGAGGTGGCCAGCGCGATCACATAAGGCGTGGCCGGCAGATCCAGCCGTTCGGTCACGGCCAGCACAATCGGCGTGAAGATGAGGCAAACCGTATCGTTAACAAAGAAGGCCGCAAGAATGCCCGTGGTAAAAACCAGCAGCGCCAAAAGCTGGAAGGGAGTATGCGCGAGCGCGGAGATTCGTATCGCAACCCAGTCAAAGAATCCTGAGATTCTGAAGTGGGCCACCAGGATCATGATGCCAAGCAGAAAAATGATGGTGTCCCAATTCACGGATTGATACGCGGCCGGGAGCGTAAGCACCCCGGCGATGATCATTGCCACGGCGCCGCAAAATGACGCGGCTGTGCGATCAAGGGTGCTTCCCCGGTTGCTCTCCACGGCGATTAAAAAATATGTCACCAGGAAAAGGCCGACGGGAAGCCAATGGACGGGCGGAAGGTGTACGGCGTGGAAAGGCAGAGCGGCCTCCGAAGTTGAGGTTGTGTTATTCAGGCCCGAACAGGGCGTTCAGCACGAAGGGGCACCTTAGCATTACCGGAGGGGCGGCGTAAAGCGGCGAGCCAGGATGTGCCAGCGGAAGTTAATCCGGATTTCTCACTAGCTTCACCACTGCAAGGGAAGGGCGCGGTTTTTAAACCCCGCCAAAAAAGGGCGGGTTAAATCACCTCGACCCTCACCCACGCTTCGCGGTCCCGCATTTTTCTTCAGGGCCAAAAGGGAGAGAGGATGGGGTGAGGGGAGCGGCGCTGACGGCATGGCTGAAGCTATGACCTTCCGGCCTTGTGTTCATGCTTTGCGGGTGTTGCCAAGCGACATAACCTGCCGTTAAGCCGCATAGACCTACTTCTTTTTTCCGGCGTAGATGTCCATGATTGTTTCGAGGAATTTTATGGCGTGTGCCCTAGGACGTTGGAATGAATTCCGCCCGATGATGGAGCCGAAGCCGCCGCCGTCGCGAATGGCGCGCGCCTCGTCGTAAACATCCTCGTCGTTATTCTTTTTGGCGCCGCCGGAGAAGATCACAATCCGGCGCCCGTCGAACGTGCTTTGCACCACGTGGCGCACGCGCTCGGTCGGCGTGCTGATGGGAACGGCGGCCGCGGTGTATGCCTTCTGCGCTTCCGCCTGCTCAATGTGGGCCGACGGCAGCTTTACCTTGATGATGTGAGCGCCCAGCTCGGCGGCGATGTGCGCGGCATAGGCGATGACGTCAATTGAAAGCTCGCCTTCCTTGCTCATGGATGATCCCCGAGGATACGACCAAACGACCACGGCCAATCCCGATTGCTTGGCTTCTTCGCTGAGGCCGCGAAGCTGCTGGTACATCTCGCGCGAGTTGGTCGAGCCGGGATAGATGGTGAACCCAATGGCCACGCAACCCAAGCGCAGGGCTTCCTTTACACTGCCGGTCACGGCGGAAATTGGGTCCGCGTCCGGGTGCAGTGTGTCGTGGTTGTTTAACTTCAGAATCAGCGGGATCTCACCCGCGTGCCGCGCGGCCCCCGCCTCGAGAAATCCGAGTGGAGCGGCGTAAGCGTTGCAACCGGCCTCAATCGCCACCTCAAAGTGATAGTTGGGATCGTACCCGGCGGGATTCACGGCGAAACTTCGCGCCGGCCCGTGTTCAAAACCCTGATCCACGGGCAAAATCACCAGCTTGCCACTGCCGGCCAGGTGTCCATGATTTAAGAGGCGCGCGATGTTGGTCTTGGTCCCGGGATTATCGCTCTCGTACCAGCTCAGAATTTCGCGTACCCGGTCCGTATTCCGCGTGTTCAGCGCCTGGCGGTCCTCCAATGCCTGTGTTGCTCCCATTCCTTAAGCCTCCAATTTAATGTACACCAACACTCTATACTATCACGGCTGCCGGGGCATGGGTTTCCCGCGGCTTCCCGCACAGCAAGCGCCAGAGCCGCAAAAACATCGCAGAAGAAACTGGTAGCCACAGTCAATTCGTCTTGTGAATTGACCGTGGGTTTGTATAGGAAAAAAGCCCACGGTCAGGAAAGCACTGACCGTGGCTACCCGCTACTGCGCTTTAACTCCGAAGCAATAAACGTTTGAGTCGTGATCGACCACGTAGACTTTGCCATCCGCGACCGCGAGCCCGCTGAAGTGCGTCCACGCGGAAATTTGGTCGCCACTTTGGAAGAGCACTTTGCCCGTTTTTGCATCGAGCGCGTAGAGAACCGCGATGTGAGTGTTCAGCGTTCGCTGCTTGTCGGTAAGCAAAGTCAGGCCCGGCGCGATCACGCCTGATCCCGTTGTTTGCTGGGTATTTTCGCCCGTTGATAATGCAAACACTACGCCGTCCGCAATCGCCACAGGCTCAGGTACGTCAAAATCGCTTGAGACCCAGGCGGGCTTAAGCGTCGGCTGCCGGGTCTCAGGATTCATGACCACGGTGAAAGCCATAATCGAGCCGTGCGGGTGGGGACCGTTGGTGATTGGGAACGCAGGGGTCTTTTTCGAAACCGGACCCAGAATGGGAACGTAAACCCACGCTTCGCCGTCCATGTCCATGAAAGTGGAAGGAGCGCCCCAGATGCCATTTCCTTCAAATTCGAGATCGTCGTTTGCCAGTTTCTGCGCATAAAGCGGAGTCCGGTGATCCTTCTCGCCCAGGGAGTCCGCATCGAGCAAGTAGAGCACGCCCTCCTTGGCCCCTGCCGCCAGCAGGTTGAAGTTCCTGTAGGAAAACCATACCGGGCTGCCGGAGCCGAGGTCGAGGTCGTAGCTGGTCAGGCTGCGGTAGTTGAGGGGAGAATAATAATCCAGCACGCGGAGCGAGCCCAGCGACGCCGCGAGGTAACTGCTTCCGTAATCGCCCTTGGCAGGATCGAAAGGGCCGTCTCCCATGGCAGCGTAAATGCGGCCGTTCTTCCCGATCACTGGGCCGCCGCGCCCCCAAATGCCTCCTCCTCCATGTCCAGGCTCAACCATCAGATCGCGCGAGGCGGGCCGGGCGGCGTCGCTAACATTCATCGAGTATATTCCCGAGGGCGCGCCGCCGCAGCCCTGTGAAATCGAGGTGTAAATGATTCCGTTATGAAGATTCAGGCTCCAGTCTTTGGCAAACGGAGGAACAAACTGCGCCGGTCCGAACCTAGTCCGTCCTGTGCTTAAATCGAGTCCAAAAAGGTCGCCATCGGTAGATATAACGTAAATCAGGCCGCGGCGCTCATCGATAGTGGGGGTAGCATTCAGATTATTCGGGCACAGCCACATTCCCGCGTTTTTCGGAAGCACGTGGGGTCGAAAGTTCCGGCTCCAGATGATCTTTCCCGTTCCGGCATCAAGCGCATAAATTTCATCCGAGCTACCCGCCACGTAAACGACGGGCCGCGTGCCCCCCGGTGTGCTCACGCCATTCGCCACGACAGGGGCCGTCAGTGCGGTGAGCGACTTCGGCTGGTTCTTCAGCTTCATTTTCCACAAGAGTTGAAGGCTCGAAGCGTTCTTTACGGTGATCGTATCTTCTCCGGACGCCCAGCCCGAGCGCTGCGGATCGTGGCCAAACGTGGGCCAATCTCCAGCCACGAGCGCCGCGCTTACGCCGACCATCAGGATAAAAGTCCAAATCCAAATGAGCTTCTTGTTGATCATTTCCCCAAATTCCTTTCGTGACGCTCCTCTCCCAAATCAGGAAGGCGCGAAGTGGTCGATGGCTGCCTAAACTGCGATTTTGACAGAACGGCTATTATACGCGCGGAGTGAAGGAGTGAATTAGATGTTTTTTTGGAGTGCGGCGGCTTGTCGTTGTTTTGTAGGGGCGCTGCTCGCTGCACCCTAGCCCGGATTATTCATGAAACGATTGGCACTCGCGGAAGGGCGGGGTTTTAACCCCGCCGAAAACGGCGGTTCCTTCGGTTCCC
>JBOGJX010000177.1:0-4665 GCA_050745285.1 Terriglobia bacterium | reverse complement strand
CTCCGCGATGGAGTGAGCAGCCCCTCGCGCTCAGAGAGCCGGAGCGTTTGCGGATGGAGGTCGTACATTTCCGCCACCGCGCAGATCATGTAACCAGCCTTGCCGCGTGTTTTTCTGCCTCGCTTGGTCATAAAAAAAAGCGATCAGCTCTCAGCTTTCAGCAAACATGCCGAGGATACATTCGCCATGTCATCCTGAAGGCAGTGAAGCATTTGCCTTGTATCTTCGCGCGTGGCTCTTCGCCGTCCGGCGGAAAAGCCGCAGAGTTTTAAAGGCAAAACTCTGCGCTACTCCTGGTTTCTAATTTCTGATTTCTGCCTTCAGGTCTTTCCGCGGGTCTTCCGGATTGAGCCGCGAAAGCTCGCGCAGAATCTCCTTGGTCTTCTCGTCGGCCACGCGAGGGACCACGACCTGCACTTCAATGAATTCGTCACCGCGCAAGCCCGCGTCCCGTAGCGAAGGCGTTCCCTTGCCGCGCAGCCGCAACGTCTGGCCGCTTTGCGTGCCGGGAGGAATGCGGATGGTGCTCGGGCCGTCAATGGTCGGCACTTCCACCTTGGCGCCGAGCGCCGCCTCCGTGACCGTCACCGGAACCTTGAGGTAAATATTGTCGCCTTTGCGCTCAAAGAGCGGGTGCGCCTCGACGTCCGTGATGATAAAAAGGTCGCCGCGCGCGCCGCCTCCGGCGCCGGCATTCCCCTTGCCTGGCACGCGCACCCGCGATCCCGTGTCTACGCCGGGGGGAATGCGAACCTCAAAGCTTTCCGGTTTACGCACGAGCCCCGTGCCCTCGCAGGTGGGGCAGCGGGGCCTCAGGCGGCCTGTGCCGCCGCACTCGGGGCAAGGGCCGGAGAAGCGCATGGCGCCCGCCTGCCGGTTGAGCTTTCCTGTGCCGTTACACGTCTTGCAGGTAACGGCGGGGCCTTGCGTGGAACCCGTTCCGTGGCACGTGGGGCACTCTTCTTTCAGCGCTACCGTCAGCCTCATTTGCGTGCCGCGAATGGCATCCCAGAAACGCAGGTGCACGTGATGCTCAATGTCTGTGCCGCGGCGCGGGCCTTCTTCCCCAGCTTCCTGCTCTTCCCCACCGCGGGAAAAAATCTGCGAGAAGATGTCCCGGAAGCCGCCGCCGAAGCCGCCGCGGCGCTCCTCCTGCTCTGGCGTGAAGTTGGAGAAATCAAAACCCGAGAAATCAAAGCCCGGCTCCGGCGCGCCGCGGCCCGCCTGAAAGCCTGGATTGAAGCCGTCGGCAGGGATGTTCTCCGCGTAGAAACCGTGCTTGTCGTAAACCTTCCGTTTCTTCTCGTCGCTCAGGATTTCATAGGCTTCGGTGATTTCCTTGAACTTCTCTTCCGCAGCCTTATTGCCGGGATTGAGATCGGGATGGTATTTCCGCGCCAGGCGCCGGTACGCCTTGCGGATCGCCTCGGCTTTGGTCTCGCGATCCACTCCCAGAGTTTTGTAATAGTCTTTTTGTGTGCCAATGGGCATGGTTGCTTAGCGGGCAAGCCTCATAGAATGCCCTTGGCTTTCTATAGAGGCTGCCCTTATACTGAGTAAGGCCAATACACGATGAGTGAAACTCTCCAGCTCCCATCCCGCCTGGTTAAAAGACTAGCTCGGGTCTGCGCAGAATTCGAAGAATTAAACGATTCAGTTGAAAGATTTCCTCATCTCACGCAACCCCCAACTCCTGCGAAAGCTTAGGAAGGCACGTCGCGAAGACCTTGCGGGAAAAACGCGACCCTATAATGACCTTGCACAGCAACTAGACATCCCCACATCCTCCGTACGATAGCCTCTCCGCTGTACGGCTCCCGCGCTCGCGGGTAATATGCATTCGTTATATTCCTTTTCTTGACTTGCCTTTCCTCTCGTAATGCTGTCAAACGCATGTTAGTCGTTTATAGTGTCCCCGCGGGTAGCGCACACATCGCGTTTTTTGCGATGTGTGCGATCCCATCCGCTGTGTCGTTACCAATCTCAAATCGAAAATCTCAAATCCGAAGTGCAAAGCTTCAATTCTTGCTGAGCATGGAAATCGCGTTCAAATGATCCGGGCAACGCGATGCCATCCAGGCCTCCAATTGGCGGCGAATCTCAAGCGCCAAGGGATTGTCCAACTGCGGCTTCTCCAACTGAACCTCAACGAACTGCTTCCAGTGGCACTGCGGGCACTCCACGCCTACTTGCGCGCGGTGCACGACCTGCTGGTTTTCTGCTTCAATTGCGGTTCCCATGTTGTCACCTCCGGTGGATAGTGGCCCCGCCCTAAGTCCATATGGGCCCATGCGAGCGGGGCCTGACCCGCTTAATTCTTCTTCTCGTCGCTATCGACTACTTCCGCATCGATCACTTCGCCCTCTCCAGCGCCCGTCGCCTGGCCTTGGCCGCCCTGCGCGCCGCTTGCCGATGAAGATTGCCCGCCGTCGCCACCCTCCTGCGCCGACGGGCCTGGGCCTGATGGTCCCCCCGATGGGCCCGGTTGCGCCTGCTTGTACATGGCCTCGGCCAGCTTGTGCGAAGCCTGCGTCAGCCGCTCCACCGCCGCCGTGATCTGCGAGTTGTCATTCCCCTGAATCGCCTTCTTGGCGTCCTCAATGGCCGTCTCGATATTTTTAGCATCTACCTCGCTGATCTTGTCGCGATGGTCTTTCAGCGTCTTTTCCGTAGAGTAGACCATAGCGTCAGCCCGGTTCTTGACCTCGATCTCCTCCTTGCGCTGTTTGTCTTCTTCCGAGTGGCTCTCGGCATCACGCGTCATGCGCTCGATCTCTTCCTTGCCCAAGCCGCTGGAAGAGGTGATCGTGATGCGCTGCTCCTGGCCGGTTCCCTTGTCATTCGCCGCCACGTTGAGAATGCCGTTGGCGTCAATGTCAAACGTCACCTCAATTTGCGGAATGCCGCGCGGCGCCGCCGGAATCCCTACAAGATGGAACTTGCCGAGCGTGCGGTTATCGCGCGCCAGCGGCCGCTCACCCTGCAGCACGTGGATTTCCACCGACGTCTGGTTTTCCGCCGCGGTGGAAAACACCTCACTCTTCCGCGTTGGAATGGTGGTGTTGCGCTGGATCAGCGGCGTGGAAACTCCGCCCAGCGTCTCAATGCCGAGCGTGAGCGGTGTCACATCCAGCAGCAGAAGATCCTTCACCTCGCCACCCAGCACCCCAGCCTGCACCGCCGCGCCTACCGCGACCACTTCGTCCGGGTTCACGCCCTTATGCGGTTCCTTGCCCCCAAACAAGCCCTTGACGATCTCTTGGATGCGGGGGATGCGGGTCGAGCCGCCCACCAGAACCACTTCGTCGATCTTCTCCGGTCCCACGCCCGCGTCCTGGAGCGCTTGCTTGACGGGACCCACCGAGCGCTGGAAAATATCCTCGCACATCTGCTCGAATCGCGCGCGCGTCAGCTTCAGCGCCAGGTGTTTTGGGCCCGACGCATCCGCCGTGATGAAGGGCAGGTTGATGTCGGTTTCCATGACCGTCGAAAGCTCCATCTTCGCCTTCTCCGCGGCTTCCTTCAGCCGCTGCAAAGCCATGCGGTCCTTGGAAAGGTCAATGCCCTGGTCCTTCTTGAACTCGTCCACGATCCAGTCGATCACGCGCTTGTCAATGTCGTCGCCGCCCAGATGCGTGTCGCCGTTGGTGGATTTCACCTCCACTACGCCCTCGCCCACCTCGAGAATCGAAATGTCAAACGTGCCGCCGCCGAAGTCGTAAACCGCGATCGTCTCGTCCTTCTTCTTGTCGAGACCATAGGCGAGCGCCGCCGCCGTCGGCTCGTTCACAATGCGCAGGACCTCAAGTCCCGCGATGCGGCCCGCGTCCTTAGTGGCCTGCCGCTGGCTATCGTTAAAATAGGCGGGTACCGTGATGACCGCCTGCGTGACCTTGCCGCCCAGGTATTGCTCCGCCGCATCCTTCATCTTCTGCAGGATCAACGCCGAAATCTCCGGCGGCGGGTATTCCTTCCCCTGGGCAAGCACGCGCACGTCGCCGTTTGGACCCTCTGTCACTTTGTAGGGCACCGTCTTGATCTCGGCCTGCACTTCACTGAACTTGCGCCCCATAAACCGCTTGATGGAATAGATCGTGTTCTCTGGATTCGTTATCGCCTGCCGCTTCGCCGTCTGCCCCACCAGCCGCTCCCCGGACTTCGTGAAGGCCACCACCGAAGGCGTGGTCCGGGTTCCTTCCGGATTCGTAATGACCGCCGGCTCGCCACCTTCCATAACCGCTACCACCGAGTTTGTCGTCCCCAGGTCAATCCCAATAATCTTCCCCATAGTCGTATTCTCCTTAAAAATGCTCTCTTTTATACCCACCTTATCGAATTGGATGCTAAGAGGTCTTAGCCGGTTGCAATAATAATTGCTTAGTGTGAGCTTGTCAAGCAGCTTCAGGCCTTTCAATCACTTTATGACTCGAATTGCCACTTCTAAACTCTCCTGCAGGCGGGACCAAAAGAGTAAGTATCTTCCGGCAGAGCCGGGGGCTTTACAAGGGCTGGCCCCTCAAAGGGGCCTGTTCACCACCGTTCAAAAGCCGCAGCGTGCGAGGCACGAAAAACACCCCTCACCCGCCCTCGTACCTCGGGCACCCTCTCCCCAGGGGAGAGGGCTGAGAGTCCCTCATTGATTCCCGCCCTCTCCAAGGGGAGAGG
>JBOGJX010000176.1:0-17597 GCA_050745285.1 Terriglobia bacterium | reverse complement strand
TATTGCCTGGTGTACAATGACTACGCGAGCCTGGGCAACGCCACGAGCTGCGCGGCGCCCGCGCAGGGCACAGGCGATAACGGCAGCGTGATGGGCATCTTCGATCAGGACAATGTGAATGGCTCACTGAGCCACACGGAAACCTATGGGTATGACGTCCTGAACCGTCTGTCCACCGCCGTGGCGACGGGCAGTTCCACCTACAACTTGACATTCATCTACGACCGGTATGGCAACATGGCGTGTCAGGTCAATGGACAAACACAAGGTCTTTGCCCAGCTTACAGCTTCAATCAAGCTAACAATCGGATCGCGAATTCCGGCTATACCTATGACGCCGCCGGGGATTTGACCAGCGACGGAGCGCACACGTATCAATGGGATGCCGAGGGCCGGTTTGCAAGTGAGGACGGAGGCGCGACGGAGGTTCGCACGTACAACGCATTGGGAGAGCGGGCGAGAATCGTTTCGCAGGGCACGCCGCTCGACCTTTTCTTCGACCCTGCGGGAGGGCCTTACCTGGGTCAGAGTGGGAGCTATTCGCTGGTGTGGCCGCTGCCCGGGCACCGACCGATGATCTATGTGGGAAACGACACGGGGTTCTTCCACGACAACGTGCTCAATTCGACGACCATGGAAAGCCATGCTAGCGGCCAGGTGAGCGAGGATCTGACGTTTTATCCTTGGGGACAAGACTGGGCGCTGACGGGATGTTGCGGCTACAACTTCGCGTCGATACCCTATCGGGATACGGTGAGCAACCTGGATTTGGCGCGCTTCCGGGATTACTCTTTCGGTCAAGGCCGTTGGCTGTCGCCCGACCCGCTGGGCGGCGACATCTCGAACCCGCAGTCCCTCAACCGTTACTCCTACGCCCTCAATAACCCCACCACCCTCACCGACCCATTGGGATTGGACCCGTCAGACTGCGTGGCAAACGATCTAGGCGGAGTGAGTTGTTCGGGGCCGGATTCGATCACTGTGTACGACGGCCCGCCGGGGGGTGACTATTCCGATTTCTCGCCCGGCGAACCGACTCTGTCGGCACTCTGGGATCTGGAATCATGCCAGTTCTGGCAGAACTGCTATCAGCCGGTCAGCATGTTTGGTGGAGGTGACGGAAGCCCGCCCCCACCCAAGCCCGCGCCGCCAAACAAGGGCTTTACGCTCGGTGTCAGACTACCAAACCAGACGTTCAACCAGTGCATGACACAAAACGCTAGCACCTACAGCTTGGGCGGATCGCTCGAATTAACCGCGAACGTGGCATTCAATCGAAATAGCTCAATCGCATCCAAAGGCTATGTAAGCTTCTTTACCGGGAACTCGATCAGCAGCTTCCTTTTTGGCTCAGCCGCCAATGCTGCGTCAGCAGCGGGATCAAACGCACCAACCGGAGTCAGCTACTTCATGGGTGTGCCACTCACATACGGGCGGAGAACGAGCGACATAATGTCCCTGAACCTGGAGGGGTTGAGTGGTGGGCCTCCGCTAGCACTCGGTCAGGCATCCAGAGGTGTTCAGTCTGCAGTCGGTGATCTCGGGGATGTCTTGAGTCTCGGAATGGAATTTTCCACGAGACTCGGCATTGATGCAGCATTCACAGGCGCTGAGGCGATTGGCTGCTCGATATCCCAATGAGGAACAATGGAAAGCAGAAGCGCTAGAGCTCAAGTCAAGAGTGGATTTCGGCAGGCGGGGCTGTGGTTGTTAGGCGGCGCTTGGCTGTTTTTGGTTTTCGCGGGGCTAGGAATCGCTTTTTCTCCAGGTCCATATTCACCGATTCTTGGTTGGGTCTTTTTGGTTATTGCGGGTGCAGTGCTGGTTGTGACGATGGACCGATGGGTGAAAGTTTTTCCAGCCCTGCTGATTCTAGCAACGATTAACAGCACCGCCTGCATCTTCACGGGCCACTTGACGGGTAATCCGTCGGCTCCAATCTCGCCAACCCAGGCACTGATCGCAGCGCTATTGCTGGCCGGTAGCACCATCTTGTCGTTAAGGTTAAAGAGCCACAAATTACGGTTGCTGGACCGGCTATCTGCGTTTGTTTTTGTATTTTGTGTCTTCTGGCAGGCGGTCGACGAGCGTGTCGCACTTGTAGCACCAGTGATTGCGTTCGTGGCCCTTCTTCTCGCTTGGGCTTGTGATCGCATTGAGCGACACCATGGTCCTAAGCGCCGGTCCGCTTCAGTAAGTAGCGCGGACCTCCGTTTTTGAGGTCCGCGGGTGGCGCATACGATCATGATCGAACAGGACAACAGCAACACAAGGCATCATCTCGGGCGCATGACTCGACGCACCAAGGTCGTCTCGAAAAAAGAGGAGATGGTCTATGCCGCCATCAAGCTTTGGTGTGCCCTCACGCAGCCGGAAACCTTCGCCGCGTTCCAGAAATCAGCGCTATCTATCTTTGGGTAAATACTCTCAAACTAAAGTCATGCTTGGCATATTCCACAACGGGTAATTCCTCCCGCTGCAACGCTGAAATCCCTTCTGTCAGCGCTTCAACATCCTCGGCGCTTGCGCGTTCTGCCGCCAGACGCTACCCCTGCAGCGCATGATTCGACGTTTTCACACAACCCCTTAACCCCGCCCTTCCCAAACACTTTTTTCAGCAACCTGCCAAGCTCGCGGAAATGGCATGGGCTGCTTGGGTCACCTTCTCTCCGAGGGTCGGTACCTGTTCCTTGCCGACCCGCGTGGTCGGACCCGAAATGCTGATGGCAGCAACCACCTTGCCAGGCTCTCCAAAAATGGCTGCCCCGATGCAGCGCGCTCCCAGAGTGCTCTCTTGATCGTCAACAGCGAAGCCCCGTTGGCAAACCCTGGTGAGCTCCTTCCTGAGTTGCGCCGCACGCACCTGCGCCCGCGGCGCGAGCCGCTTAAAGATGACGGAGGACAGCAGCTTTTCGCGCTCGTTGGCCGGCCAATGGGCCATTACAGCTTTACCCAACGCTGTGCAGTGCATCGGCCGCCGCATGCCGGGATGCGAAACCAGACGGAATGAGTGAGGACTCTCAATCACGTCCATATAGAGGACCTCGTTTCCATCCGGAACCGCAAGATTGATGGTTTCCCCCGTGGCTTTCCAAAGCTGCTGCAGAATGGGACGGCTGATCTCCCGAAGAACGGCGTGATAGTTGGTTGCGGAAGCCAGCAGGGCCAGCTTCGGCCCGATCAGGTAAGCGCCTGCATCCCCCTTGAAGAGATAGCCTTCGCCTTCCAGGTGGGCGAGGATGCGATACGCCGTGCTCTTGTTTATGCCGGTCGCTTGAGCGATATCTTTCAATGGCAGCCCTGCGGGCGCGCCGTGGAGCGCTTCCAGTATTCTCAAAACCCTGGTTACGACACCGACTGGAGCGGATTTTGACTCGCGCGCTCGAATCATCTGGGCGTCTCACAAAGCCACTTCTTAATTCTGACCATCATGGGGCATTTTAACACGCAAAACGCCCATTTCTTATTCCAAATTTTACTTGACATGATTTGGGTCGCATGTTAGGAATATGGGCAGTTTCTAATCTGAAGTGACTAGCGGCTGGAGGCGTATATGCGAAATAGGCACTGGGATTCTCTCCTTGATTCGGGGCTGGTTCTGCTGGTTATCTCGGGACTATGCTTTTGGGCTCTCTCCGCGCGCCCGGCGGTGGCGCAGGTCGCGACCGCGGCCATCAACGGCACCTTGACGGACTCCTCCGGAGCCGTGATTCCGGGCGCCTCTGTGGTTCTTATCAACGCAAATACAGGCGTGAGGCGCACGACGGTTTCGAATAATGTGGGGAACTATTCTTTCGTAGAGATTCTCCCTGGCCAATATACCTTACAGGTTAGCAAGACGGGTTTCCAAACGCGGAGGCAAGCTGAGTTTACGCTTAGTGTGAATCAAACGACGACCTACAATTTCACGCTGCCGGTTGGAGAGGCCACCCAGACTGTCACCGTGCAGGCGACCGCGGCGAAGCTGCAGACCGGCTCGGCGGAGTTAGGGACGGTCGTGGACCGCAAGGAAGTGAATGATCTGCCCTTGAATGGCCGGAACTTCACCCAGATGCTGGCCTTGACTCCCGGCGTGAGCACGGTGAACGTCTCGCAAAATGGCGGCGGCTTTGACACGAACCCCATCGGCTCTTACTCCTTCCCCTCGGTCAATGGCCAAACCAACCGCAGCAACCTGTTTCTTCTGGATGGACTGAATGATGAAGAGTCGTTCAACAGCACGTACACCGTGGCGCCCATCCTCGATGATATTGAGGAATTCAAGGTTGACTCTCATAATGACCAGGCGGCTTTTGGCGAAGTTCTGGGCGGCATCGTCAACGTGGTGACCAAATCAGGCACGAATCAACTACACGGCACGGCGTGGGAATTTCTGCGCAACAACGCATTTGACGCTCGTAATTTCTTCTTCAAGAGCACCAATGCCCTCCGTCAAAACCAGTTTGGGGGCAACGTAGGCGGGCCGGTGCTGATCCCTCACCTCTATAACGGCCGCAACCGGACATTCTTTTTCGGCAGTTATGAAGGCGTGCGCATCCACACAGGACAGCAGAGCGCTTATCGAATTCCTACTCCTCAGAATCTGGCGGGAGATTTCAGTGATTGGGTGGATAAAAAGGGCAATCTGATTCCCATTTACAACCCGTTCAGCACGCGTCCTGATCCAAACAAGCCGGGGAGCTTCCTTCGCGACGCCTTTCCGAACAATCAAATCCCGGTTAGCCTGATGGACCCGCACACGCTGGCTCTGGCCAAGATGATTTACCCCGCTCCCGTCAATACAGGGATTTCCGGAACGAACGCGGAAAACCTGAAGGGCCGCGTTGAGGACAGCGACGAATATAACCTCCGTGGGGATGAGCAATTGGGTGAGAAGAATTCATTCTGGTTCCGGTTCAGCCACATCCACGTGCCGACGACCTCACCGGGCAATTTTCTGAATGGCGAGGGCTTGGGGGATTACCATGCTTACCAGTTGGGCGCCAACTGGACCCACACTTTCGGGCCAACGGCTATCTTGGACGTGAAATTCGGACGCAACTATGGGTATGAGGTATCAAGCACCTTGTTTGGCAATAATACGGCTGCGCAGATTATCCAGACGGGAGCGTACTCCTCAACGTTCGCGTGCGGTTTCCACGCAACGCGCAGTTGTCTTGTGCCCGGCGTGGGAATTTCCGGATATGCGGGGTGGGGAGAGGGCTACAACGCCACGTCTCTTTCCAACATGTGGGAGTGGAAAGCAGACTTCACCAAGATTTACGGCAAGCACAATCTAAGCATGGGAAGTGACATTAATCGCTCCGCGTTCATCTCGCCCCTTAACGTCGCGAGCGCGAATTACAGCACCTTCCAAACTTCCAACCTTGAGACCTCCGTCGGCGGTAACGCCATGGCTTCATTCCTGCTGGGCGACCCCAACAGCGGCGGCGAGCGCAACGTGCTGGAGCGTGAGCACGGTGGATGGGTCAACGGTTTCTACTTCCAGGACCAGTGGAGGCCCACAGAGCGCCTCACGCTTAACATTGGCGCCCGCTACGATTACACACTGTTTCCCATTTATGGCAGCACCAAAGGGGCGGCGGACCCCAATAACCTGGTTGGTGACCTCAATCTGAACAACGGAACCTACATCATGGAATACCCGGCGCCTTCCTGCATTGTCACCGGCAAGCCGCCGTGCGTACCCGGCGTTGGGCTGCCGCCCCTCGTGACGATCGCCCCGCCCAATGGCAGGATCGTGCATTCGACGTTTGACAACGTCCAGCCGCGTCTCGGTTTCGCATACAAGCTGACACGGAACAACGTCCTGCGGGGCTCGTATGGCAGGTTCTTCGATAACTGGGCCGCGGTGGAGCAGATGGCGCAGAACTACGAGGGCACGTGGCCCAGCACTGGACAGCTTCTGGCCAACAACTTAAACCAGCAAGGTCCCATTATTCCTGCGGAAAATCCATTTCTCGGCGGCGCCGCATTGCCGGCGCCCACGCCTTTTAATCAAGTCCAATGGTATATGGATCCGCTGATTCAGAATCCGTACTCGTGGCAGTGGAATTTTGGCGTCCAACATGCTTTGGGCCAAAACACGATTGTGACGGCGAATTATGCGGGAGCAACGGACATCCGCCTGGATGAAGGCATCTATTCGAATGTCGCCGTCGCGCCGGGACCGGGAGACGCGGCGGTCGTCAAATCGCGTCAACCATACCCCTATATCCGCCCGACATACTATGACCGAAGTGTGGGGAAGGGTTACTACCACTCCTTCCAGTTTTCGCTCAACCGGAAGACCAGCAAGGGACTGGCGTTTCTCGTTTCTTACACCTACTCCAAGATGATCGACTTCGGCTCCGACGGCTGGTTTGGCGTGGAGGGAACGTCAATTCAGGACCCCTACAATCTGAAAATGGATAAAAGCGTGGCAGGATATGATCTCACGCACATCTTGTCTACGAGTTGGACGTATCAACTGCCCTTTGGCAAGGGGGAGAGATTCCGGACTGGCAACCGCATCCTTGATGCGATCATCGGGCCGTGGCAAACCAACGGCATCCTGAGCTTGCAGACTGGCGCTCCCTATTTCGTGGGCGCCAACAGCGGGATTCCGAACACCGGCAATGTTTTCGAGCGCGCCGACTTCACGGGCACTCCTGTCACGCCTTCAAATCAGTCGATCTCGGAGTGGATCAACCCCGCAGCCTTCAAGAACCCGGCGCCTTTCACTTTTGGCAATGAAGGGCGGAACGTCCTGCGGCGCGACTGGTACAGGAATATGGACCTCTCCCTTTTCCGCGACTTTCCTTTGACCGAGTCGAAAAAACTGGAATTTCGGATGGAGACCTTCAACACTCCGAACTGGGTCGTGTGGGGAGGACCAAACACCAGCATCGGCGATCCGAATTTCGGGGTGATTAACAGAATTGGAAACAGCCCTCGAGTCATTCAGTTCGCCATGAAGTTCTATTTTTGAGAGAAGCCGTGAACCATCGCGGCGGTGTGGTTGCGCCCAATCTGCAGCGCGGTCCCACAGGCCCTTGCCGGCAGCATGAACGGTGCTGCGTCCACGTCGTATCGCCGCTCATTGGGACGGACCCCTGACCGACCACCCCTTGGTCCCACTCCTGATCCAGCAGGGGAATGACAAATTACGTTTTGATCTCATGCTGCACACAGCAAGTTGCAGAGTGCCCGCCGCCCAAGTAATGTGCGTGCTAAAATTCCGGTATGTCTAATGGTAGAAGAATCCAACGCCCGAGCGCTGCGGTAGCAACTCTAGTTCTGGCCGCTTGCGTGCTGATGCTTCCGCCTCTCATGACCGCCCTGGACCAGACTCAACGCGCTGGGTCTCACGTCACTGCCACGCCCGAATCCTTGCTGGCATTGATTCCGCAGGCTTGCCGTGCGCGCGAAAAAGTTCCGAACCAGGCGGCAGAACTCATTCACGTCGTGGCGGCGCAACCGTCGTCCGGGGCGTACAACGCGCTCGGGGCCGTCTATGGGCGGGCGAAGGAGTGGAATTGCGCCATCGCTGCGTTCAAAGTTTCCTTGCGCCTTGACCAGGATTCATGGGAGACGCATAACAATCTCGCGCTGGCGCTGGTTCAAGAAAATGAGCTCGATCAGGCCGCTAGCGAGTTTCGCACCGTCATCCGGGAAAAGCCGGACGCCTACCAAGCTTACAACGGCCTGGGACTGGTTCTGGAGCAACTTGGACAGCCCGGCGCTGCGGCGGATGAATTTGAGAAAGCGATTCGGCTCAATCCAAAGTTCTTCTATGCTTCGCTGAATCTGGCTGAACTGAATCAGGAGCAAAAACGATACACGGCCGCGGTTTACTATTTGCGGGAGGCTCTCGCGCTTTCCCCTCCTCCCGAGATCGCCTACCGCGTGCAAATGGATCTCGGTGTGGTCTATTCGCAGAGCGGGCAGTACGGGCAGGCGGCGGAGGTTTTCAAGAAGATGATCGCGGAATATCCGCGTTCCGCGCCCTTGCACTTCAATTTGGCCACCTCCTATGCCCATCACGAGCGGTACGTCGAGGCCGCCCAGGAATACAAGCTTGCCTTGGGCTTGGAACCTGGTAACGATGTTACGCGGCTCTCGCTGGCCAAGGCCCTGATGATCATCAACCAGGTTCCGCAGGCGGTTCCCTACGCACTTCAGTACACCGAGCATAAGCCGGGCGATGACGAAGGATACGTGGTGCTTGGGCAAGCTTATCGAAAACTGGGCCACTTCCAGAAGGCCGCTACCGCGCTGGAGCGCGCGGTCAAGCTAAATCCGGATAGCTACGACGCCCATTACAGTCTTGGTTTTTCTTTGGCCCGGCTAGGCAAGACTCAAGAAGCCATCCAGCAGATTCAGGACGCGGAGAAGCTGAAGCCCAATTCCGCAGAGGCTACCTATGAGCTTGGGATACTTCTTTCCAAGAGGAAGGATGAACAGGCAGCCCAGACGAAATTCCAGGCTTTCCAGCAGATCAAAGTTGCCAAAGACAAGAAGGAAAAGGCCGGGGTGCTGAATGACCAAGGCAATGCCGACCTGCAGGCGGGAAAATATTCTGAGGCGGCGCAGGCTTACCAGCAGGCCGTCGCGCTCGACCCGTCCAATGCGGAATGGCGTTACAACTACTCTCTCGCCCTGTCGGACCTTGGCGACCGCGCCGGCGAGGAGCATCAGCTTGAGAAAGCGGTCAAGCTCAACCCGAATCTCGCCAAGGCGCACAACGAACTGGGGCTTTGCTATCTGGGCAGTGGAAAGCTTTCGCTGGCCGAGACCCACTTCAAGATCGCCTTGCAGATCAAACCGCAATTTGCCGAAGCGCAGAATAACCTCGGCGTGCTGTATGCCCGGGAAGGAAAGAACACCCACGCAATCGCCCTCTTCAAGCAGGCCGTTGTGAACAACCCGCAATACGCGCAGGCGTTCATGAATTGGGGTCTCATCCTGGCTAGCGAAGGGGAGTACTATCAGGCCTCGGATTTGTTCAAGAAAGCCATCCAGATTTCACCCAAGCTGACGGATGCTTATACGGCGCTGGGTGAGACCATGGTGAAGGAGGGCCACAAGAGAGAGGCGATCCCAGCTTTTCAAAAAGTCCTTGAACTCCAACCCAAATCTCCGTCGGCCCGCTTGAACTTGGGCATCGCCCTCGCCGACGTAAATCGATTGAACGACGCCCTCGCACAGTTCTCACAAGCTGTTCTCCTGGACCCGAACAATGCTGTAGCGCACTATAACAAGGCCCGCGTGCTCTCCGAATTCGGCCGCCTTGACGCGGCCCGCCAAGAACTGCAGACGGCCTGCAAGCTAGTTCCTGATTATCCGGCGGCGCTCTATCTTCTCGCGGAGATCGACCGGACCGGGCATCACCTGGAGCAATCGACCGCGATCCTTCAGAGGGTCGTAGCCCTCGACCCAGGTAATTCGAATGCGCAATACGTATTGGGCCGGAACCTGCAGGACCTGGGAAAACCGTCGCAGGCCATTCAGCACTGGCGGCTGGCGCTGAAAACTGATCCGGACAATCCCAAGGTTCTCTACAGTCTCGCGCAAGCCCTGAGCAAGTCAGGGAATGTTGAGGCCAAAGTATACTTGAACCGCTTTCAAGCGCTCCAGAAGCAGCAACGCGTGACAGACCGCGTTCAGACGCTTGGCAATTTTGGCTTACAAGCCGCCCATGACCACAACTGGACTCAGGCTGTTGATGATTATCAACAAGCGCTGCAACTCTGCGGCGCTTGTCCACAGCGCGAGACGCTCCACAAGAACCTGGGACTTATCTATTCGCGGAAGGGCGATACCGCAAAGGCTGAGGGGGAATTAAACGCCGCTCTGAAGCTGAATCCTGACGACACAGAAGCGCAGCAGGCGATGGAAATTCTTCAAGCGCGTCAAAACCAGCCTGCTCACGCGAATTGAAAAGCCGGGCAGCCACGGTCAGCGCTTTTCTGACTGTGAGCTTTTGTTCGCGCCACGGCGGAAACTGGGCTCAGCGAACTATAGTGCGGCTAATACGGATAGGGCGCTCCGGCGCGAACAATGCGGATGTAGTGATCGGTGAATTTGAAGTGCGCCCCCGGGAGCTCGTATTTGGGCATGTGGCACGTGACGCAATTTTTCTGACTCACGGGGCAGGCTGGCGCGGTTCTGGCGGCTGAGAGCTTAAGAGACATGCCGCGATTCCGGTGGCAGGCCAGGCATTTGGAATCATAGAAAGCTGCATCCGTGCGTACTTCGTGGTGAGGGTTGTGGCAAGCGAGGCAACGGATGCGAGGATTCGTGGCGTCAAAGCAGCGGCTGTTCTCCAAGCGGTAGGGTTGAAAGCGCACGTCCTGGATCCCTTCCAGATTCATCATCTCAACCTGCTGCCAGCTTCGATGGCAGGAGCCGCAGAAATCCGAGAGGTCCTGGGTGCTGAGACGGCCTGGGTTAAAGATATTGGGGGACTTTAAATCACCCTTCTTAATGGCTTCCACGTGCGCAGCTCCTGCACCGTGGCAGCCTTCGCAGGTGATTCCTGGCATGAGATGGTCAACTTGTAATTGCCCATCTCGAACGGCCGCCGTGGAATGGCAGGAGAAGCAATCGCGAGCATCCTCCGCGCTTGTGCGCCGACCCGCCGCCTCTTCGACGTTACCGGGATCACCACCGTGATAACCCAGCGTCATATCCAAGCTCTGAGTGTCGCTATAAAAGCTTACCCGGCTCTCGTAATATGCCCCGTTTTGCCGGTAAACATAGGTTTGACCCGCTTGGCCCTGCCCGAAGGCATAGAGGATGGGAACTGAAAACACCGCAGTCCCGTCGCTGACCGAATAAATGCTCCCGCTTCCCTGGGTCACAATGCGATACGTGTACCGGCCGATGCGGTGCGTGAGGTTCGGATGCGCGTGAAGAATGCGGCACGTGGCCACCGATTCGAGCGCGTGTGCCATTGCCGTTTGTTCCTGGAAGCGGGCCTCCGAAAGGTGGCATTGAGCGCAAACCATATCGCCGACGTAGCGGGCTCCCGATGGCGCCTGGGTGGGTTGCCAGTTGCTCCGGGGAAAGTTGGCGGTGATGGCGCTCTGCCCGCAAAGACGGCCTGGAACGAGCAGACAAAACACAACCGCCAGCACGCCGTATGCGAACCCTAGATGATGGCTTCCGTGCCGCGCGTTTTGGGGTTTCACCATCGCCAGAGGAGGTAGCGCAGAGTTTTGCTTTTAAAACTCTGCGGCGTTTTCTGATGGAATCAACAAAAGCCGCAGGGTTTTAAAAGCAAAGCCCTGCGCTACCCTTCTTTGCGACACTCGCAAAGCATGAAAATTGCCGTAGGGGCGCTGCTTGCTGCGCCTAGGGCACGCCATGGCGTGCCCTACGAGGGGCGGCGCGAGGTTGGGTCATTCCGATTCGTTGACAACCTCAATGGCGTTGACGCTGGCATAATTCACCACAGGAACAAACCGCAGCACGAGCTTACCCTGTGCGTTTGGCGTGAGTCCGCTGAAAGTCTCTTCCAAGGCCCGGTTTTCCCCGCCCGCCTGCTTGAAAACATCAAAGTTCCTGAGGAGCGCAACGCCGTTACAGTATACGTCAAACACACGGCTGCCGGGTCCGCCTCCGCCGGGGTTGTTCAGGACAAAATAGGTTTCGGCAAACTTCAGGGTAAGCCTAGAAGTCTTGAAGTTCTGAACTTGATGTCAATGAGTCAAGTTTTCTAACGTGGAAGGGCATGACTCAAGCCCGTTTGTCAAGGACTACCCCTCACCCGCCGCGACGGGAAGCACTGCTTCCCCGCGGCACCCTCTCCCGTGGGGAGAGGGCGAGGGTCACAACTTCCCGAGAAGCCCGGCCCTCTCCCTGGGGGAGAGGGTGGCCCGCGCAGCGGGACGGGTGAGGGGGTCACGTCTCGTCGGTCTGGGGCGAAGTCTCGTTAGAATTATTGAACTGCTTTTGCCAAACACCGAGCTTGACACGATAACGTTAATAGCCTTGACATCTATATTCGACAATGGTCTAATGTCCAACAATTAGTTGCGAGCTTTGGAAATACTATGCTCGATTCCCTGAACGTACGATTCGCGCCCAGGAAAACTGGAGGGAGCAAAACAATGAAAACATGGGTTAAGGTGTTGGTAATGGGTGTGGCGCTTTTGGCAGCGCCAGTCGCACGCTTGTCCGCACAGTCGCTGTTTTCCACTCTGACCGGCGTCGTGAGCGATCCTTCGGGCGCAGTCGTGCCGGGCGCTCAGGTAAAACTGATTAACGTGGAGTCGGGCTCTACCTACGCTACGGTTACAAATGCGGCTGGCTACTATACGTTTGCTGACGTGGCCGTTGGTAACGCGACGTATAGGTTGACCGTTGACAAACCAGGCTTTGCCACCTATGCGGCCACGGGCTTGAGCCTGCTCGGCGGCGAAAAACGCAACGTGAACGTCACGCTCAAGGTTGGCAATACATCGCAGACCGTCCAAGTTACAGGAGTGGCCTCGAGCATCGTGCCCGTGGACTCGGGCGAGAAGTCAGAAACGCTGACCACTAAGGAGCTGCAAAACTACATACAAGTGGGCAGCGACGCCGCCGAGTATCTCAAGATCATGCCGGGCTTTGCCATCAGCCACGGAACGTCAAATACACAGAATTACAGCGGCGAGGTCATCGGCATCAACGCGAACGGAGATGCGGGCAGCCAGAGTCCGCTGAATAACGCATACTCGTATAATGGGTTGCCCGGCAATTCGCTGGATATTATGGCGGACGGAGCGCACGTTTCCGACCCAGGGTGCGATTGCGACACGCCCGTAAATCCGAACACGGACATGATCTCGGAGATGAAAGTGGCCACCTCGAATTTCAGCGCCGAAACCCAAAAGGGCCCAATCGTTGTGACCTCGGTGACGAAATCGGGCGGCAAGGAGTTCCATGGCTCCGGTTTTTTTTCAGCGCGCAACTTCGCGCTGAACGCTAATGACGCGCTGAACAATGCAGAGGGCGCGCCGAAGCCCCAGAACAAATACTATTATCCGGGTTTCACCATCGGCGGCCCTGTGCTGATTCCGGGCACCAGCTTTAACAAAGACCACAACAAACTGTTTTTCTTCACCGGTTACGAGTACTTTTACCAAGTTCTGGATACGGGCTTGCTCCGGGCGACGGTCCCGACCACGGCCATGATGAACGGCGACTTCTCAACGCCTTCCTTGGAAAAGATCGGCGACGCTAATGCAGGCTATATCACTGCCTCTGGAGCGCCGGTGGGGACGGCCTGCGCGGGTTCCGCCACCTACACGCCCTGCCTCAACGCCGCAGCCCTGAAGCAGTTCCCGGGCGGAATCATCCCGACCGCAGATCTCAATTCCAACATGCTCGCGCTGATGAAGCTGTATCCGGCCGCGAACGCGAATCCCAACGCAACGGGCGGGTACAATTACGTGCAGTCGGAGGTCTTCAATCAGAACAATATTCAGTGGGATTCGCGGGTGGATTACAGCATCAGCGACAACACAAAGCTCTTTGTTCGTTATAACCTGCAACGTGAGACGCAGCAGTTCCCGGTGGGCCTGTGGTGGCGCAACGGCTCGCAGGTTCCCTATCCGACGCCGGTGTTGGGCAAAAACCGCTCCGATTCCATCTCGGCATCGTTGACCCACATTTTCAGCCCCACCATGACCAACGAGTTTGTCTTCGGATACACGTTTATAGGTTTTCCGAACGTATTTGAGAATCCGTCAAAGGTCAATCGTTCGAACGTCGGCTTCAACATCCAAGGTCTTTTCAAGAACGGCGTTAAGCAGATCCCGTCTTTTGGAAGTTTCGGAAACGAAGCGGCGCTGATTTTCAATCCAGGAGGTTTTGAAGCAGGCGGCCCTTCTCAGGGCCTATACGCCGATAAGTGGATGCCCAGCATCAGCGACACGGTCGCCAAGGTGATAGGGACGCACACGATCAAGGCTGGATTCTACTGGGAATGGATCCGGAACGCGCAGCCCGCCAACAACAATACCAATGGAGAGTTGCAGTTCGTTTCTTCGGGTAACCCCAACACCATGGGGGATTCCTATGCGGACGAAATACTGGGCATCGCGAGCAGCTATAACGAGACCTCATTCAATCGACTCAACGACACCTCCTACAACGATTACGAGGGTTTCGCGCAGGATGACTGGAAGGTGACGAAGCGGTTGACGCTCAACTACGGCCTCCGCTTCACTCACTTCCAACCGTGGGGCGACCGGCTGGGAGATGGCTTCTCGATCTTCAACCCTGCACAGTACACAGGTCAGGCTTGTACCTCTGCGCCCACATTCTGCGGGTTCGAATGGCACAAAAGAAACCCCAGCGTTCCGCTCGGCGGCTTCCCGACACGGGCTCTCTTTTACCAGCCCCGTCTAGGTTTCGCTTACGACCTCTCTGGCAACGGCAAGACCGTTCTGCGCGGGGGTTGGGGCCGGTACTACTTCCACGAGAGCCAGTTCACTACTGGCTTGGATGCTTCCGCCGGGGTCGAGTCCATCAATCTCGGCAATACCATCCCGCTGCCGGGCGGAGCCACGCAGCCTTTGCTAGTGGATCCTTCCGTGGCGTTCCCAGGGGCCGCTGGGTTGAACGCACTCAACTTCACCGCCGTAGCGTCGAGCCCTGCTGCCGTGGACAGCACGGACAACAAGGAGCCGTACACGGACCAATACAACTTCACCGTTTCTCGGCAGTTGCCATGGTCGAGCCTGATCGAAATCTCCTACGTCGGTAACCGCACGCGCGATATCCCCAGTGGCGGCAGCGGCGGCGCCGCAGGCTTCAACACGGATAATATCAACCTGGTGCCGGTTGGAGCCATGTTGTCCTCGAAGAACGGCGGCGTAGATCCGAACAAGCTGGTGGCCGATCAATTCCGGCCGCTGCTCGGCTACTCGGATCTCTACCTGGCGACCGGCAACGCCTACGCGAACTACAACGCTTTGCAAATCTCGTGGATGCGGACGAGTGGCCGCTACACCATCGACCTTAACTACACCTACGGTAAGGCCATGGGGATCGTGGGCTTCTACAATCAATTCAACCTTGCAAGCAACTATGGCGTGCTGCCCAGCAACCGCACGCACCTCTTCAACGCCGCGTACTCGATTCAACTCGGCAACCCCGCCAAAGAGAAGGTTGCAGGCGCATTTGTTAACGGCTGGCAGCTCTCGGGCATCACCCAGATTGAGAGCGGTCCCAATCTGTCAGGCTTGAGCAGTCAGAACTTCGGCATGAATCTCAACAGCGCCACGATACCGGGCGCCGCCTTTAACATCAGCAACGTTTCACTGCTGGGTTCGCCGGATATTCAGCTTAGCCCGATCTTGACGTGCAATCCGCGGCAAAACCTCGGGCCGCAGCAGTACATCAACTCGAGTTGCTTCGCCATGCCCACGCAGGTAGGGCAAAACGGCCCAACCGTCATACCACCCATCTACGGGCCGGCGTACTGGGATTCGGACCTGGGATTGTTCAAGAACTTCAAGATCACGGAGTCGAAGACGTTGCAGTTCCGCGTCGACGGGTACAACTTCCTGAACCACCCGCTGTGGTCATTTAACGGAAGCAATCTCAATCTTGCCTTCGATCCAGTGACGAGAAAAGTGAACAGTTCGCTGTTCGGGACCACCACCAACAAGCAAGGTCATCGAATCATCGAATTGGCGGTCAAGTTCTTCTTCTAGATGAATTCCAATCTATATAGGGTCCTTCCGGGTTTGGAGTGGGTAGCCCCAAGATATAGTGGTTGCCCCGCCTGAGGCTTGCGTTTTTTGAGGCATGGGGAAATCTATCGCAGCGAGGAGGAAAAGGGGCGACGCGGTCGCCGCCCCCTCATCGTTGCGATGAGTTTCCGACCGGTTATTCCTCAGCGGGTTGCTCGCCAGCAGTGCCCGCCTCCGCTTCACCGGCTGGGGACCATCTTGAGGTTGGGAGGAGCGGCTTGTCAATCGAAGGGAGCACGCTCCGGTGTTATCCTTGGGCATCCTTCGAGAAAGGAGTCCGAGGTGAAAGATACCGAGTTGTATGCTGCCCTGCTGGGGTTGCGTCCGCCCTGGGTGATCCGGGAAGTGCGGCTGGATCTGGGTGCCGACCGGGTGGAGGTTTGGATCGAGGAAGGCGCCGGAGCGAAGTGGGGTTGTCCGGAGTGTGGATTCCGATGATGGTGATAGGTGATTGGACTAAACCGCTACGCGGTATGTGATGACCCGGCTTTCTCCGCGGGGCCGGAGACACTTCATAGATCCCACCCTGGTATGACCACCCTTCCTGCCTGAACCTCTTTGCGAAAAGATGGAAGTGCTGCTTGCAGCACATTCCCCTTCGCAAAGGAGCTTTCCATGACCCCTCTTCGGCAATGCATGATCGAAGATATGCAGGTGCGCAATCTATCGCCGCACACCCAAACCTCTTACGTGCAACGGGTCTCACTGTTCGCGCGTCATTTCAGCAAGTCACCCGAATTTCTGGGCCCAGAGCACATTCGTTCGTATCAGGTCTACCTGACGAACGAACAGAAGCTGGCCCCCAGCTCCATCATTGTCACTGTCGCCGCCCTTCGCTTTCTCTACAAGGTAACCCTCCACAGGGAATGGAACCTGGAAGACGTCATCCCCGCACCGAAGGGACCCCAAAAACTCCCCATTGTTCTTAGCCCGGAAGAAGTTTTGAGATTTCTCAACTGCGTTTCCAGCCTCAAGCACCGCACCATCTTCACCACTTGCTACGCGGCCGGGCTGCGCGTCTCCGAGGTCGTACGCCTGAAGCCCGCCGAGATCGATAGCCAACGCATGGTCATCCGCGTCGAACAAGGCAAGGGGCAAAAAGATCGCTATGTCATGCTCTCTCCCAAACTTCTCGCAATCCTCCGCGACTGGTGGCGGACGGAAAGGCCTCGTCCCTGGCTCTTTCCGGGCGATATTCCCAGCCGCCATATCAGCAAGGATGCCGTGGATCAAGCCTGCCGGAAGGCGCGTCCGCGAAGCGGCATTCCTAAACCGATTACCCCGCATTCGTTGAGGCATGCGTTCGCCGTACATCTGTTGGAGCACGGAGTCGATGTGCGCCGCATCCAACTGCTGCTCGGTCATCGCAGCCTGGCGACAACGGCCCGCTACCTGCGCATCGCCACCAGCAAGGTCTGTTCGACCACCAGCCCCTTCGACCTGCTCCCGCAGCCGGTGGCCGCTGAGCGCGCTGCGGCCGCTGGAATTCTGCCCGGTGCGGCGCACGCCGCAGGAGCCGCTTTTTAACACCCTCCTGGCGCAGTACCATCCGCTTGGATACGTGCAACCGGTGGGTGAGCACCTCAAATACATGGTGTATGCTGCAGGCCGTCCGATTGCCTGCCTGGCGTGGAGTTCGGCGCCGCGGCATCTGGGCGCGCGCGACCGCTTTATCAGCTGGTCGGCCGAGGCGCGGCGCTCGAACCTCCGTTTTCTCGCCTACAATCCTCGCTTCCTCATTTTGCCTTGGGTTCACGTCGAGCATCTGGCGTCGCACATCCTGGGCCGCATGGCCACGATCCTGGCACGGGACTGGGAGCGGATCTACGAGCACCCCATTTATTTTCTGGAAACCTTTGTCGATCCCGA